>CBFGPY010000079.1:0-8115 GCA_965650755.1 uncultured Chromatiaceae bacterium
TTCCTCACCCAATATGCTGATTTGCCATTCGCCGACCGGCTGCGCGGTGAATGGCTTAAACGGTTGGCGAAGCAGTACGATTGGGAGAACTTTTTTGCCGAATATCCGCACTTCCAGCGTGAAGACCTGGCCGTGCAATGTTATGCACTGCAAGGCCAGTTAGAACTTAATACGGGCAGCGCCAATCCTGTCGAGCAGTCTAAAATGGTATGGGCACAAGCTAGGCCTGTCTGGTATTCAGGTGCAGAACATCCTGCGAGTTGCAATCTGTTGTTTGACAGTTTGCAGAATACCGGGGTACTGACCGTAAACGATATCTGGGCCCGGGTTCGTTTAGCGCAAATCCACGTGCTGGAGCAGAATAAAACCGACGCTGAGCAAACGCTGCAACCTGTGCTGGCTTTGGCAGACAAGCCGGAAAAGCTGGAAAAAGAACTGAAGTCCCTGCAAAAACAACTGAAAAAGTTGAAAAGCTAAGCTAACGCTAAACAAGTCCGGCGGGGTAACCACCACGCCGGATTTCCCCAAACAGACACTGCAGTTCGACCCCAGAGCGGATATACTAGGCACTTATTCAATTGAGTCCTTGCCTTCCGGAGTCTGGCTTTATGGTCAAACCTATTGATATGAAAGCGGTTGAAAATGCATTGGCCGGTTTCACCATCCCCCCGCAACCTGAGGTGCTGCTGCGGATCAAACAGGAAATTGAACTGGAAGATCCAAATATCAATACCATAGCAACACTCATCAACATGGATATTGGCATCGCCGGCTTTACGTTAAAAGTCGTGAATTCTGCTTATTTTGGCCTGCGCCGCAAAATCAGTTCGATCGAACATGCCTGTAAATTTTTAGGCTTAAACCGCGTGGTGAAACTGGTTTCCAGCGTGGTGCTGCGTTTTACCCTCAGTGATGGCAAAGCCGACCCTTTTACCCTGCGTCAGTGGAACAGTGCCATGGATGTTGGCAGTGCCGCCATGCTGATCGCTCAGCATTTACGTCTGGGTTCTGACTGCGCGGACGACTGTTATTCGATTGGTTTGTTCCATAATGCCGGCATGGCGTTGATCCACGCGCAGTTTCCGGATTATCCGAAAGTGCTGAAAGTCGGCTTAAGCCAGCAAATGAATTTTGGCGATATCGAGCAGCGGTACTTTAATACCAGCCACGAAATGCTTGGATTTATGATTGCGCAAAGCTGGGGCCTGGCGCCGGAGATCAGCAACGTCATCGCTTATCACCATCAACCGGAACTGCTGTTCCATTCCACCGACATGTATGAAAAACGCCTTTGTGCGATTTTAAAACTGGCGGAGCATATGGTTGGCGAACAACAGACGTTGTTTGACGTGTCAGACGACACGCAGTGGCAGACGATTGCAGATGCAGTGCTCGACACGCTGGAGCTGGACGAAATGCATTTACTTGACCTCGGTGATTTCCTGCTGGAAAACGGCGTCGAAAACCAGTTCCACCGCTAAGTAACAGCCCCGCAGCTGAGCAATAACGCCCTTCGCTGCACCAGAAATCGTCAGACCGGCCCCTTGAGGCCGGTTTTTTGTTGCGTGCTGGTGCAATCTGCGCGCTTCAGCCCGGTGAATGCCTCATTTCGCCGCATCTGGTCCGGTTTGAATACGTATTCATGTTGTTGTTGCCGGCAAAGCACGATATCAAGAAGCTCTGGTTATCTGTCTGCTTGCGCCACAGGCCTTGTAGATGAGGTCCGACAGTTTCCTGGAGACACAATTGCGGGGAGTTTATGCTCCCCTTTTTTCTGGGTGTTTTCCGGCAACACAGCAGAAAACCATTGTATAAACAGTACTCTGCTATGCTCTGAAGGCCGTCACTACCAGTAGCGGCCGCTATTGTGGGCAAGGACTTTAGACTCAAAAATAAAAAATACGGGGAATCATTATGCAGCAGGCCAAACCGAATCTGAGTTTCTGGCAAATCTGGAATATGTGTTTCGGCTTCCTGGGGATCCAGTTTGGTTTTGCCTTGCAAAACGGCAACGTCAGCCGGATTTTCCAGACTTTAGGCGCCAGTATCGATGAACTGCCGATTTTATGGATCGCCGGGCCACTGACCGGTTTGTTGGTGCAGCCTGTGGTCGGTTATTTTTCTGACCGCACCTGGAACCGCTTAGGCCGCCGCCGCCCGTACTTTTTCTATGGTGCAGTACTGACCACCATGGCACTGTTTTTCCTGCCCAATTCGCCAACCTTATGGATGGCCGCAGGTATGCTGTGGATCCTCGATGCCTCCATCAATATCACCATGGAACCCTTCCGCGCTTTTGTCGGTGACAACCTGAACGAGCAACAAAGACCGCTGGGTTTTTCGATGCAAAGCTTTTTTATCGGTATCGGTGCTGTGGTCGCTTCAGCCTTGCCTTATATGCTGAATAACTGGTTTGACGTGGCCAATACCGCTGCGCCGGGCGAGATCCCCGACTCAGTGCGGTATTCATTTTACTGTGGCGGTATTGTGCTTTTTATCGCGGTACTTTGGACTGTGATGCGCTCCACTGAATACAGCCCGCAGCAACTGGCAGCTTTTGGTGAAGCACATGAAGAAAGTCTGCCGGGCAGCAATCAACGCCAGTACTGGCGTGAAGGCATTGTTGCCGCGCTGATTGGCGTGGTGTCTCTCGGCCTGGTCTGGCAATTTAAACTGGACCAACAGCTGTATATTTTGGGCGGTGCACTCCTGGCCTTTGGTTTATTGCAGTTCCAGGTGTCCCGCAGTAAAACGCAGGGGAAAAATGGCATGGTCGTGCAGATAGTGGACGACCTTTATACGATGCCGGGCCGCATGCGTCAGCTCGCCGTAGTGCAATTTTTCTCCTGGTTTGCCCTGTTTGCCATGTGGATTTACACCACTGCTGCAGTGACTTCAGTGCACTATGGCAGTTCAGACCCAACTTCCGCGGCCTACAACGACGGCGCCGACTGGGTCGGTATGCTCTTCGCGTTTTACAACGGTTTTGCCGCGCTGGCGGCATTAGTCATCCCGTATATTGTACGCCGCACGTCATTGCAGGTAGCACACTGCATCAATCTGGTACTGGGTGCTGCCGGTTATCTGTCCTTCTTGCTGATCAAAGATCCGGCGTTACTGTGGATTTCGATGATTGGCGTTGGTTTTGCCTGGGCCTCCATTTTGTCGCTGCCATACGCCATGCTCGCCGACGCCTTACCGGCCAATAAAATGGGCGTGTATATGGGCATGTTTAACTTCTTTATCGTGTTACCGCAGCTGTTGGCGGCGACCATTCTGGGCTCGCTGATCAATCATTTATTTAATGCCGAAGCGATTTATGCGCTGGCACTTGGCGCTGCCAGTCTGTTGATTGCTGCGGTGTATGTGTTGACTGTAAAAACTGAGCGCAGCTGAGCTTACACAGCTGAGCAAAGGAGAGTCTGTTGATGAAAGCTGTTTTTCGTTTGTCGGTGCTGAGTGCCGCTTTATTGTTGTCGGCCTGTCAGCCGCGGCAAGGTTCCGCTTTAGCGACAGCACCGGGTGCACCGGGCCAGCCGTCGACCTGGTCTTATGCCGGTAAAACCGGCATCGGCACTGCGTACGAGCAATATCAGGATGGCCGTTATGCCGATACCGCCAGTACTGGCGTGGTGTCCAAAGTCTGGTTTTCACTGGCACAGGGTATTCTGACCGAAACCATGGCCGGACTTATCCACGAAGCCCAGCTGCGCGAATTGCAGCTGGTGGTACAGGGCCAGGGTTTTGTCGACGAAGAAAAAACCGCCACCAACAGCCAAATCGATTATCTGCGCAAAGACGCCGCCGGCCGCCCGCTGGCGCTGTCCTACCGGCTGAAAAACACCGCCAAAAACGGCCAGTATGAAATTGAGAAACAATATTTTACTGACCCTTCAGCGCAGTCTATGGTTGTGCGGACCACGTTTAAAGCGCTGGCTGATGGCCTGACCGTTTATTCTTATATTGACCCGGCACTGGCCAATACCGGCAGCAATGACAGCGCCATTTTCCAGAATGGCATGTTGCAGGCTCAGGATAGCAACAGCAGTCTGACACTGCTGACCGTACCGACACCTCTGCATGCCACTGTCGGTTTCGTCGGTGTGTCTGACGGCCTGACTGAGCTGAAAAAAACCGGCCAGGTGCCAAGTTACCAAAGCACCGGCGAGACAGCCGGTAATGTTGCCGCTCTGCTGACGCACGCCACACTGAAAAAAGGCGAAACAGCCAGCTGGGACCAGGTGATTGGATTTGGCAGTGACGCTGCACAAAGTCAGGCTCAGGCGCAACAGACACTACAACGCGGCCTCGATACCGTGTTGGCGCAATATCACGGTGACGGCGATGCCATCGGCTGGCAGGATTATCTGACGCAGCTACCGGCCCTTGCCGGTCTTAGCAACCAAAGTACAGATCAGGGCAAACTGTTGTATGCCAGTGCTTTAGTGTTAAAAGCACAGGAAGATAAAACTCATGCCGGCGCTTTTATCGCGTCGTTGTCCAATCCCTGGGGCGAGGCTAAATCGGCTGAACAGGCACAAACCGGTTACAAAGCCGTCTGGCCGCGGGATTTTTATCAGGTCGCGATGGCGCTGTTAGCGCTGGGTGATAAAGAAAGCCCGAAAGTTGCATTCCAATATCTGCAAAAAGTGCAGGTCACTGATAAAACACCGGGTTATAGCGGCACACCGGGCTGGTTCCTGCAAAAAACTCATGTCGATGGCACGCTGGAGTGGGTCGGCATTCAGATGGACCAGACCGCCATGCCGGTGATGCTGGGCTGGCGCCTGTGGCAGGACGGGGTGTTGTCTGACGCCGAGATCACCAGCTGGTATCACAGTATGTTAAAACCCGCCGCAAATTTCCTGGCGCACGGCGGCAAGGTCAAACTGGACTGGAACGACATCGAACTGAAATCACCGGCGACGCAACAAGAGCGCTGGGAAGAACAATACGGTTATTCGCCTTCTACAATGGCCGCCATCATCAGTGGACTTATCAGCGCTGCCGATATCGCCGCCAAAGCCGGTGACAGCGCCAATGCCCTGCTTTATCAGCAAAAAGCCGACGAATTTGCCGGCAAGCTTGAAGCCCTGACTTACACCGAACAGGGCCAGCTGAAAACCGCCCACAGCGACGGCAAATATTATCTGCGCATCAACAGCAACGAAGATCCAAATGACAACAGCCCGCTGGAGCTGCGCAACGGCCAGGCCGATACGCGCGAAGGCAGCGTCGTTGACGGCGGTTTCCTCGAACTGGTGCGTTATGGCGTGCGTAAAGCCGACCATCCGGCAGTGCTGGCGACCTTAGGCGAAATGGACGACCTGACCTTGCCCGACCTGACGCGAGTGCGTTATGAGTTTAAAACCGCCAGCGGGCAAACCGTTTCTGGCTGGCGCCGCTATGGTATTGATGGGTATGGCGAGGATATCGTCAGCGGCGAGGCTTATGCCAACGGGCCGGGGCAAACCAACACAGCCGGCCAACGTGGCCGCGTCTGGCCGTTTTTCTCCGGTGAACGCGGTCATTATGAGTTGTCGCGGGCGCTGCTGCAAAAGCCACAGTTAGAGGAAGCCGAACTGGCACCACTTCGGGCGCAGTATGTCGGCGCGATGGAACATTTCGCTAATGCCGGCCTGATGCTGCCGGAGCAGGTGTTTGATGGTGTCGGCAATAACAGCCATTACCAGTATCAGCCGGGTGAAGGCACCGATGGTGCGACGCCACTGGCCTGGACCCATGCCGAGTACATCAAGTTGTTACGATCGCTGCAGGACCAGAAAGTCTGGGACCGTTATCCGCTGGTAGAGCAGCGCTACGCCAAATAATGCGCAGCGTTACGCCAAATAACCCGTGTTGCGGGCCGGCTTGCCGGCACCGCATGACTCTCCCGCTTCCGGTTTGCTGTGGCGATGCAGCAGGCCGGGAGTTTTTTATTTTCTGTGTACTGCTTTTTTAGAAGACAGTTCAGCGGCGACGCCAGCGGTGTTGCCGCCACAGCGCCGCAAGCTCAGGCGTCAGAAAACTCCAGGCCAAAATCCGGCTTTGTTTATTGCCCTGCGACATCTCAATCACCTGTACCTGAGTCGCGCCCAACTGCTGCAATTGCTGTTGCAGTTTTGGCAAATGCTGCTGTTTCGACACCAGCGTACTGAACCAATACACCTGATGGGCAAAATCCTTACTCTCTGCCAGCATCCGGCGTAAAAACGCCGGCTCACCGCCTTCACACCACAACTCATTGGCCTGCCCGGCAAAATTAAGCGGCGCCGCGCTGTCCAGCCCCAAATTCCGTTGTTTACGGGCACTGCCTGCGGCTGCGGCATCCGGGCTGTCATGAAAGGGCGGATTGCATAAAGTCAGGTCCAGATAGTCACCCTTCTGAATAACGCCATGGAAAATTGCCTGCGGATTCGCTTGCTGACGCAGCGACAGCTGGCGCTGCAAGCCATTTTGTTCGATGAGTGTTGCCGCATTTTGCAAAGCTTTGGCATCGATGTCGCTGCCGATGGCCTGCCAGCGCAACGCTTTGGCCGCCAGTATCGAATAGATCAGGTTGGCGCCACAGCCAATATCCAGCAACTGTACTGCAGCCGCCGGTACCTTTTTGCCCTGAAAACTGGCGGTTAATAAATCCTGTAAATACAGCAGATAATCCAGCCGCCCCGGCACTGCGGGGCACAGGTAACCGGGCGGAACATGATAATGCACCAAACCAAACTGCCACTGTAACAACGCAGTGTTCAACAGCGTTACAGCTGCAGGTTCAGCAAAATTCAGCGTTTCACGGCCATCAGGCGTGGTTTTTAAATAAGCAGCTAATGCCGGCTGGAGCTGCACTAACTCAGCCAGCGGATAAGGCGCAGCAAAAGGATTCTGCGGATGCAGACTGGTTTTATTCGCTGTCATTTGCCGGTGAGTGTAGTTTGAGGGCTACCGCAAGAGCGGCGGACAATCATTTTCGGTTCTATTTCGGTCTGACTGATACTTTCCTGCGCAATCAGCTTCAACAGATTCACCACCAGCATCTCGCCGGCTAAGGTGGTATTTTGCTGAATTGTGGTCAGTGGCGGCGTGCAGAAACTCGCCATCGGAATGTCGTCAAAACCCACGACAGCGACATCTTCCGGTACCCGCAAACCAGCAGCCTGTACTGCGCGGATCACGCCAATCGCAATCAGGTCACTGGCGGTAAAAATAGCGCGGGGTCTGTGGCCTTCGGCAAACAACTGCTGGGTAGCGCTGTAACCAGCCTGCTCTGTTGAAATCGCATCAAACTGCGGTATTTGTTCTGGTGGAATACCATGTTCGGCCAGCACTTCAACATACCCTTCAAAACGCTGCAGAAATTCCGGAGCATGGTCGGAGGCAATACCGATAAAGGCAAAACTGCGGTAGCCCAGACTTAACAGATGAGCTGCCGCCTGGCGGCCCCCTTCGCGGTTATTGCTGCGAATGGTAAATTCCGGATGGCCTTCAACCTGCGCGCCCCAGCAGACAAAATGGGTTTGTTGCGCCAGCAGTTGCTGCAGCTTTTCTTCATAGTCGATGTAATCACCGTAGCCGAGCAGGATAATACCGTCCGCTTTTTTGCTGTCTTCGTAGTCGGCATGCCAGTCATTACTAAGCTGCTGGAACGAAATCAATAAATCATGGCCGCGTTTGGTACAAGCGCGGGTGATACTGCCAAGCATCGACAGAAAAAACGGGTTAATTTGTGAATCATCGACCGTAGGGTCTTCAAACAGCAACAAAGCTAAAGTGCCGCTGCGTTGTTTGCGCAGGTTACTGGCGTTTTTATCGACTTTATAGTTGAGTTGCTTGGCGATCGCGAAGATCTTGTCTTTGGTTTCCTGATTTACCGCCGGACTGTCACGTAAGGCGCGGGATACCGTTGATTGCGACACTCCAGCCAGGTAGGCAATATCAAACGAAGTGGCTTTTCCTTTCATACTGCAAAATTCCCCATCGGCCTGCGCCGGCTACTATTTTGCTCCGCTATACGGCAAAACAGGGCGGGCAGACTTTTTATCAGGCTGATAAGGTGCCACAACAGGCTGCTATGGGCAAGCAAACCAAGGGGGGATGTCAGGATTTCACCGTGTTTACGGC
>CBFGPY010000080.1:0-8098 GCA_965650755.1 uncultured Chromatiaceae bacterium
CGAGTTACCGCGAGACCGTGGATCAGCGTACACAGGTCGAGATGTTGCAGAAGCAGCGGGTGCAGGTGGTGGTGATGGATATGAACATCTTTTTTTATTACCACACCAAGGCAGAGCAGGCCGGTCAGGTACAAATTCATCCACTGTTTGCGCCGACTTTTTATCGTGCGGCGTTTCGAAGCAGGGAACTGGCTAACGCTTTTAATCAGGCTTTGCAGCAAGTGCAGCGTTCCGCCGCTTATAGCCTGTTGCAGGAGCGCTATTTTGGCAATGCAACGGCGGCAGCTCCGCCGCCATGTGAGCTGAACCCACTGTAACCCAGTTTTGTGGCAGGTTTAATTTTGCGGCGGGCCTAGTACCAGGGTGATTTCCAGATGACCTTGTTCAATCGGCAAACTCAGATCGGTTTCCAGCTGAGTTTTTAATTCATCATAAGGCCGGTGCAGCGCCACCAGACCATAACCGCGGTTACGGCCGTGCACTTTACCCATATACAACGCCATATCAGCCAGTTTCAGCGCTTTTTCCCAGTTCAGCTGGGTTTCGTCAACAGCGGCAAATGGCAAGGTCAAAAAACCGGCTGATGCCGTGACCGGAATACTGCTGTTTTGATAGGGCACCGGCGTACTGCCGATGACCTGTAAGGCCCGGTTGGTGAAATTGGTCAGGGCAGTCTGATTCAGATTGCGCAGTACTATTAAAAACTCTTCGCCGCCCCAACGCAGCACCATATCGCCTTGTCGGGTGAGTTGTTTCAGCCGCTGGCCTATTTCGATTAACACCGCATCACCGGCGGCGTGGCCATGATGGTCATTGATGTGTTTGAAGTAATCAATGTCCAGCAGGATAAAGCCGTCAGTGCTGGCTGTTGGTAACTGCCGGCGCTCACCCTGTTCAGTGCGTTTTTGCATAAATTCGTGTAACGAACGCCGGTTCAGTAAGCCGGTCAGTGGGTCGTGCAACGAGTTATAAGCCAGCTGATCGTTGGCCTGACGCAGTTGCTGATTGGCATTGCGAACTTTGCGGTACAGCAAGTACAACAGTGCTGTGGCTAACAGCACGACCAGACCGAACAATAACATCACCCGTTGCTGCAGTTGTTTTTGCGCCAGTTCTGCGGTGCTGAGTTTGTTTTGCTGTTCCAAACTTTCTATTTGTTTCGCTTTTTCTTTGGCAGAAAAAGCTTCCTGCAGGGCACTGATTTCCTGATCGCGATCAGTTTTAAAAATGTTCTGGCTCAGCACATTATACTCGCGCAGCAGACGGGCTTCGTCCGCATGAGCTTTAGCAAAACCGTAGGCGTCAGCCAGCTCGCCGACATAACTCAACAAATCAGTGTCAGGCAGTTGCAGTTCACGCGCTTTTTCCACCATGGCGGCCATCTGCGCCAGGCCTTCCTGATGTTTGCCCTGCAAGACTTTGATATAACCCAGATTAAAATCTGCGGTCAGCACCATCGCCGAAAAATGCAGTTGCTCGGCCAGTTGTCTGGCTTCGGTAAACAGCGGCACCGCTTGCGCATATTGGCCTTGCTTGAGGCGTAAATCGCCGATGTTATTCAGCAGTGTCGCGCTGGATAAAGTGTTATTGAGTTTACGCGCCCATTGCAGACCTTGTTGGTTGGCTTGTTCTGCGGCTTTAAATTGCTGTTGGGAGGCAAAATTCACGCCTAACTGCAGGAATAAATCCGGCAGCATAAAATTCAGTGTTGCGTCGGATTGCGCTTGTTTAATTGCAGTCTGCAGCAAGTCATCGGCTTTTTGATACTGTGCCAGCACAGTATTCAGACCGGCAATTGCACCCTGCAGATAGATCTTTCTGACCGCGGTGCGTGGGTGGCTTGAATTCTCAATCGCATGAAAAGCCTGATAATAGGCTTGCAGCGCGTCGTCATAACGGTCTTCAGCCTGCAAAAAACTCCCGAGCGTATTCGCCGCGTAGTAACGAATACGTTCCAGATTGGCGCCGTTTAAGGCTTCCTGCAGTTGTGGCACCAGCGCGCGGGCTTTGCCTGGCTGATTTTGTGCCCGGTATAACGCCAGCTGGTCGGTCAGCGCTTCAGTACGGATATCTTCGCTCTGGCTTTGTTCTGCCAAGTCCAGACTCAGATCAATGTAGTGCTGCGCTTTGCTAAAATCCTGCTGTTCCCGATAGTCGCTGCCAAGATAAGACCAGAGCCGGGCGCGGGTGATGGCCGCAGTGGAGGGGGTCTGCTTAGGTTCCAGATTGCGGATAAAAGCTGATGCCTGCGCCGGTTGTTCATTGGTTAATTGCAGATAATTGTCCAGCTCAGTATCCAGCGGGTCCGCTATCGCCACGGACAGCACCAGACTGCAAAGGAACACACTTAAACCAAACAGCGATAACAATGGGTTCAATCGAACTCCTCAGCGAATTTTTTTAATAGTAGTAGCGCCTGTAACAGGCACTTCGCATCTGTGGCTTTGTTGTTATCTTAGCCAGAAATCGCATAAAAGCGGTAGTGCCAAGCTGTTGTTTACGAAAAATTTAGTTACAAAATTTGCCCGCGCAGAAATCTTCGCTCAGCAGTAAAACCTTCTGGTAAGATGAAGGCCCTTGCGCCTCAAGAGGTTTTTTGATGCAGGCCGTCCAGCATCTGTTTCGCCAGCTCCTGACTTTATCAGTCTTACTCTGCACTTTGGTGTTGTGTGTCGCCTGGTTATTGCTTGACCGTGCACCTTTGTTAAACGAAACCGGCCAGTTAAATGCGGCGGCGGTGCGTAACAGCCAGCAGTTGCTGAATAATCTGAACCAATCAATGCGAGACCCTGGTCAGCAGTTGGTGATCCAGACAAATGCCGATGAGCTCAATGCCGCTTTTACCATCGCAAGTCGTAGTTTGCCGGGTTTTCAGGGCAAAACTCAGATCAATGACAGTGGTTTAACCATCCTGATGACGATGCCTTTGCAGCTGTTTTCCTGGCATTGGTATGTCAACGCGCATTTACAGATTGAGCCTTCGGTCGGCCCGTTGCAGCTGCGCAAAGTGCAAATCGGCAGTCTGACCTTGCCAGGTGGCATGGCGCTTGGTTTATTGGGCTGGGTAGCCGATCAGGTGTGGGGGCCGGGACAAGGCGCTGAATTACTGGCGAAAGTCCGCTCTGTCACAGTGCAGCAGGATGCGGTGAAGGTGGAACTGAACAAATCTGCCGATTTCAGTTTCAGTGCGTTAAAACATTCGGGGCTAAACCTGTATAAACAATGGTTTCGTGACGAAGACCAAAAAGAGCTGATTGAACATTATTATGGCTTGGCACTGCAACACAGCCAGCAATCAGTGGCGTCGCAAAGCCTTATCAATTATCTGCAACTGTTGCTGCGCGAAGCAAATAAGCGCAGCGAGGCAAAACCAGAACTGGCGGTGCGGGAAAATCAGGCAGTGATTCTGGCGCTGGCTCAGTTGTTGGGTGGTCGTAACCTGCAGCTGCTGGTGAACGAAGTCAAAGCCAATCCGCAAGACAAAACGCCAAGAGTAACCTTGGCGCGCCGGCCGGATTTACAACAGCATTTTATCTATTCTGCGACTTTGCACGTGCTCGGCAGTCAGCGTTTATCCTCGGCCGTTGGCGAAGCCAAAGAATTGCTCGATTCGCTAAAAGGGGGCAGCGGTTTTAGTTTCGTTGATTTACTGGCGGACCGTGCCGGCATTCGTTTTGCCCGGTTGGCAGTGGCTACACCGGAGTCGGCGCGCGCGTTACAGCAGTTTTTCAGCACAGCAGAGCGCACTGAACCTGAGTTGTTTCCAAGTAAAAGCCGGCTACCGGAAGGCCTGCCACAAGAAATGTTTGAACAGCAATATCAGTCGATCGATTCCGCGGTTTACCAGCAAATGGTGGCTGAAATCGACCGACGTTTAAATGCCTTACCGCTGTATCAGCTGGGGCGCTAACCTTAACGTCAGCGCATCAGGCCGTTGAGCTGGTCCAGCGCGTCTGACCACTCTGCGTCCTGTTGATACGCATCTTTCAGAAAGCTGGCCTGCGCCGGCGTCCAGAACTCGGCCTGGTACAAATACTGGCCCTCGTTGAGGCGATAATGCCGGGCAAACCTTTCAATACTTGCGTCGTCGCTGGGTAAACCCAGCTGGTCGAACAGGGTATACAAATTGTGCTTGCTGGTATCCATGTTGTACCTCCACTGTCTTTGGTTGAAAAGTATACAGATAAATTCTGACAGTATAGAAGCCAGTCGGTTCCTTTGCTGAGGTTGGGTTAATCGGTTGGCAGGCTGGGGCGACGATGCCGCGTCAGCCGAAACCCCAGCAAGACAAAACCACCGAGCGTAAATCCCAGCGCACTTCCGGCACTGATGATCAGTAACGGATGATTAAAATCACTGCGGTCTTCATAATCCATGATATGCAGCATCCAGAAGAAGTCGTACAGACGCCAGGTATCTGTTCTCACCCGCAACAGCTGCCCGCTGATCGGGTGAAAATAAAACGCAGTGTGCTCAGCGTCGGCAAATTGCACCTGCCACAGTGGCGCTGTTAAGCCGCGTACTTCAGCAGGTACTTGCGTTAATAGTTCGGTGCTGTGGACTGCGCCTTCACCCTGATAACGTTGCTGTGCCAGCTCTTTTACTTCATGCGCGTTTAAAGGCGCCAATACCTGGCCGGATAGGGCACTGATAAATAGTTGTTGGTCCTTTTGTTGTAACTGATAAACCGGTTCAGCCCCACGTTGGCTCAAGCTAAGCTGCGCTTGGTGAAATTCCGCAGGAGCCTGCTGCAACGCAGCTGCCGGCGTGACCGCAGCATCGCACCAGCGCGCAACCGGCGCTGGTATTTGCAAATGTTCGCCCCGGACTTGCTCGATAGGAAACCAGCTCATCACCACACCACTGGCAAACCAGGCCAGTAATTGCACAGACAGCACCAGCCCGAGATAAAAGTGCAGATTGCGCCAGAAACGCTCGCGGCGCAGGTTCGGAAGGGACATAGCCAAGGCTCAGATTTTAAATAAAAAATACTTTACCTGTGGTTAAAAAATAAAAAAGCCCCTGCGACAATAAGTCGCAGGGGCTTTCAGATAACCGCGCTGAATTACGGCTGTTGTAAAGACCACTGAGTTAACAGACGAACACCAAAACCGGTAGCGCCTGTGGGGTGCACGCCTTTATCACTGCTGGCCAGTGCATTACCGGCGATATCCAGATGCGCCCAGGGCGTGTCGCCGGCGAATTGTTTTAAGAACCAGGCTGCGGTCGATGCACCGGTGGTTTTACCGGTGTTGCGTAAATCCGCAATGTCGCTTTTCAGCTCACTGGCGAATTCATCACTAAGTGGTAAACGCCACAAAGGTTCGCCGCTGCTTTTGGCCGCCTGTAACAAAGCACTGTGCAAGGATTCATCTTCAGTGAAAAGCCCGGCGTAATAGCTGCCCAGCGCGCCGACTTTGCTGCCGGTTAACGTAGCAATATCAACCATCGCGCGTGGCTGATATTCTTTGCGGGCGTACCACATCGCATCGGCCATCACCAACCGGCCTTCGGCATCGGTGGAGGTGATTTGCACTGTCAGGCCCTGAGCCGTTTTTAATACATCACCGGGCAGGTAAGCGTCGGATGAAATCATGTTTTCCGCCATCGCCATCAGGCCCACCACATTGACTTTGGCTTTTTGCAGCGCCAGCGCTTTGATGGTGCCCAGTACAGCCGCAGCACCTGCCATGTCACTGGTCATCCGTACTATCGATTCGCCATCAGTTTTCAGGTTGTAACCGCCGGTATCAAAAGTGATGCCTTTGCCAACTAACGCCAACGGCGCTTTGTTATCACCCTGCCAGTGCGCTATCACGAGACGGGGCGGGCGCTCACTGCCACGGCCAACTGCCGCCAAAGCGCCCATCCCCAGTTTGTCGATGGCTTTTTCATCCAGCACTGTGACTTTGACGCCGAGCTTTTGCAGTGCCAACGCGGCTTCGGCGAAACTTTGTGGCGTTAAATCTGCAGCCGGTAAATTGGTCAGATCGCGTGCCAGATAAACACCTTCGGCCACCGCTTGTAGCTGCTGATGTTGTTGTTCAGCGTTTTTGGCATCTGCAACTACCACGTTAACAGCGACTTTGCGTGGTGCTTCAGCTTTTGATTTCAGTTGGTCAAAGCGATAGGACCGCAGCTCCAGGCCATGGATCAGCTGCGGCATTGCCGCCAGATAACGACCATCGATGGTTACTTGCAGCGCATTGCTTTTATCCAGTGCTGCCGCTAAATCACCGCCATAAGCAGCCAGCTTGTCATCGGCGATCACCGGCTTATCACCCAGCCCCAACAACAATACCCGCTGGTAACCCGCGACCTGATAAAGCTGGCTGATGGCACCCGCTTTGCCGGTGAAACCTGCGGCAGCTAATTGCTGTTTTAGCAGTGGGTCACTGAGCAGGCTGTTATTGCCATTGGTAAGATCGCTGCTGCGCAGGGGCAGTACCAAAGTATCCTGTGGCGCCGGCAGGGCGTTCAGGTACTGATATTGTGGATCTATGGCGGCCTGAGTCAGGCCGCTGATGCTCAAAGCCAACAAGGCAAATGAATAACGTAAGCGCATAAATGCTCCCGGAGTGGTAAAAGCCTATAGATACGTGAGAACAGGCCGTTGGTGCAGCGGAATGCGGCTGATGACCGGAACAGGTCGATGAATTGTGATACTGTTACAAAAAAGCCGGCGCGATGGCCGGCTTGTTTTCACCGATACAATTACAGCTTGCCGTTTTTAGCCGGATAACCCAGCACTGAAGCATTGGCCCAGTTGGCACAGACACCTGATTTTCCACCCGTTGTACGCAGACTCAGCAAGCGAATACCGCGGATATCCAGCTCGGGTTTCACTACAGCCGGCGCCTGCACCAAGCCAGAGTCGTACAGCAGCTTGTCATCGCCATAAATCTGAAATTGCACGCCGCCTTGGTCACGGCAGCTGTCATCGATACCGACATCAGCGCGCAGCAGGCGCCATTGGCCTGTCAGCTGATAATCAATCCGGCTTTGTGCCGCGACGCCAAGGCCTTTGCGGAATTTCAGCCCGTTCATCGACATCACACTGCCATCATTGGCTTTGTTGCCGCCATTACTTTGGTTCAGTTCGACCGGGCCTGCGGTATTGTCGCTGCGCTGCGGTTTTTGCTCAGCTAAAAACAGCTGGACCAGCTCAGTCTCAGGTTCCGGTTGTTGTAAGACACGGAACTCAGAAATGGCGATCGGGCTCACGACCTTGGGAAGCAAAGCGTTAAAGGCTTGCGCTGTACCTGACGCTGCAGCGGTGACCATCGGATCGGCTTCGGCCTGATCTTGTGTGCTTAAAATGCGGAAGCGGAACAAACTGCCGGGTTTGGCGGCAAACTCGACCTTCTGTTTTTGCTGCAGCTTTTGCAAACGACCACGCGCCACCGGCTCGCCCCATTCACCGTTATTGTCAGCCAGATACACTTCATAGTCGGCGACCTGACCATATTGCCAGTGCTGGTCATTACGTGGCGCGATTTCAAAACCATTCACCATACGCCGCTCACCCAGCGCCAGCGTGAACTCATGGGCACCGGTTTTCAGCGACTGGTCGCGTTTGGTGCGAAACCAGGTACCGGGTTTGCCGTCAAAGGCGTTTTCCAGCACATGACCTGATTCCTCTGCCGGCCGGTTCAGCACCAGAAGACTGTCAGCGGCAATTTCATTGCCAAGATCCGGTGCTTTGGCATAACCAGCTGTGGCTGCCAGGCTTTGGCCACTATTGATTTGCACGGTGAAATGAAGCCCCTGACGGATATCCGTTTTTGCCGTTTTGACATGAACCACACCGTATTTGGCGTTGCTGAAATACCAGCCACTGCCGGCTTTGGCAAAAGCTGCTGCATCCGGCAGTGCTTGCAGCGCTTTACCGTCGAGCTGCACTGCATCCGGTTTAACCCGGCTATGTAACTGCAGCTGATAGACCCGCGCAGGTTCCTGGCCATGATATTGGCCACTCACCGGTGCAATATCCACCTGAATATCACCGGCTTTACCGGCAGCAAAAGAAGGTGCTTTGACGCTGAATTGCTGGGTACTGAAAGCCCCTTGCTGATACTGGCGCGTGTTGCCGTCATCT
>CBFGPY010000081.1:0-8089 GCA_965650755.1 uncultured Chromatiaceae bacterium
TCACTTTTACCCTGATGGCGGAAACTATCCCGGCATCGCATCGTGGCTGGCTGCTGGTGGCCTTATGCGGGATTGGCACCGCCGGTGGTTATCTGGTTGCGGCTGGCTCCGCCGCTGTGCTAGAGCCAATGTTCAGCTGGCGGGTGTTGTGGCTGCTCGGATTGCCGACCGGATTACTACTGATAGTGCTGAACCGGTATATGCCGGAATCACCGCGATTTCTGGCCAGTCAGGGCCTGACCGGGCTCGCGCGGGCGGTGTTGGCGCGATTTGGCAGCGCCGGGCATGGCGAGCAGGATGTAGTTATTGAACAACAACCACAGGCAACTGGTGGGATCAGCCAATTGTTTCAGGCGCCTTACGCCGGTCTCAGCATAGGTTTATTGTTGGCTGGCGTTGCCTGGGGTCTGGTCAATTTTGGCTTTTTGCTCTGGCTGCCGGTTAACCTCGGCGAACTGGGATTTGCCGCTGAAGCCAGCGCCATTATTGCAAAGTCGGCGCTGATGGCGATCCCGGCGGTATTACTGGTGATTTGGCTGTATCACAACTGGAGCAGTATCAAGACCTTATGGTTGTTTCTGCTGCTGACCGCAATGTCGCTGGGGTCTTTTGTGTTGTTTGATTTCCTGCAGTTTTATCAGCCATTCTGGCTGTCGCTGGCGATTGCGTTGTTACTGGTCAGCGCCAGTGGAGTGATTGCGATGTTGATCCCGTACGCCGCTGAAATTTATCCGGTGCATTTACGCGCGTCCGGCTCCGGGTTGGTCGCCGCCAGTTCAAAGTTTGGCGGCATTCTCGGCGCTGGTTTTGGTGTGTTGGGCTGGTTTAGCCATATTGGTGGTTCAGCGCTGGCAATTGGTCTGGCTTTGCTGATTGCGGCCCTGGTGCTGCAACGCAAAGGCATTGAAACCCGTGGTAAAGCGCTGGAAGACATGCATCAGGCTTTACTGGACAAAACCCGCTGACCAGCGACATTCTGTCCATGAATAGTTCAGGCCCCGACTGCAGATCGGGGCTTTTTGTTATACCCTCAGAAAAACTGATACCCCTATCTGAAATGACAATTAGACGCCACCGGCATGGCACGGCACACTGTGCACATCGCCGGTCGCTGCGCTGCAAACAGCCACGATGGCCGGCATAGACCCAACTGAAATTTGATGAAAGGTGCCGTGGCAGGCGCCGGGAGCAACAAGTGATCGCACGCAAACATACCCCTTATGTGTTCTCGTTTTTTATGTCGCTGCTGATGTCGGGCATTATGTCCTTTGTCATCACGCTGCTGAATCTGGGCCCGGTCGAAGGTCTGGCCGGCATCTGGTTACATGCCTGGGGCATGGCTTTTATCGTCGCCTTTCCAACCATAGTTGCAGTGACGCCGCTGGTGCGGATGCTGGTCAATGCGGTCGTGGATAAAGAAGCTTGAAGTGATAAATAGCGACTGAAGCAGGAGATGATGATGGATACTTTATGGCAACTGACCGGTGCTGCACTGGTACTTGGTATCGGCGCGACACTGGTGCTGGATGGTTGGTCTTTGTTACTCAACAAAGGTTTTGGCATTAAATCGCTGAGTTTTTGTCTGGTCGGCCGCTGGTTTGCACTGATGCGCCGCGGGCAATTCCGCCACAACGGCATTGGCAAAGCGCCGGCACAAAGTGGTGAATGTGCGCTCGGCTGGACTGCGCATTATGCGATAGGGGTGCTGTTCGCTGTGCCATTGTTATGCTGGCAGGGCGGCCAATGGCTGGCCACACCGACGCTGGCCCCGGCGCTGATTTTCGGTGCCGTCACAGTGGTGATGCCATTTCTGCTGATGCAGCCGGCCTTTGGTCTTGGCATTGCTGCGGCAAAAACAGCGGCGCCCTGGCAAGCTCGCTTAAAAAGCCTGAGCAGTCATCTGGTGTTTGGTGTTGGTTTGTACCTGTCGGCACAGCTTTATAACGCTTGGTCCGTCACCTTATTGCCGGTCTGATTTTGCTTAACGAGAGGTCTTTACATGGAACTCTATCAGTTAAAGATATTTGTTACTGTCGCCAAGACCGGGGCAGTGACCAAAGCTTCCGAACAGCTGTATTTAAGCCAGCCGGCGGTCAGTGCCCAAATTAAAGCGCTGGAAGAAGAATTGGGGTTGAGTCTGTTTGACCGCACTGTGCGTGGTATGACTCTGACGCCTCACGGTGTGACCATCCTCAGCAAGGCCGAACAACTGCTGGCACAACAGCGTGATTTGCTCGATGAAGCAAGGCGCCTGCGTGGTGGCCTGAGCGGTCGGCTGCGGCTGGGGTCAAATCGTGGTGCCAGTGCGGTGTTGTTAGGCAAGTTATTGGCCCAGCTTAGTGAAACCGCGCCGGAACTGGATGTCAGTTTAGAGTTTGGCAGCCCGGCTGATATTGCCACAGCGCTGCGGGAAGGCCGGCTCGACGCTGGTTTTTACACTGAATATGAACAGCAGGAGCTGCTGTATAGTCAGCCGGTGGACAGTTTTGGTATTCAGCTGGCAGTATCGCCGCAGCTGTTACCGGCTGCTTTCAGAGCGGAACCGGAACCGGACTGGCAGTGGCTTGCGTTGTTGCCGTGGATCAGTGCGCCGGCTGGCAGCTGTTGTGGCCGTGCTGCGGAGAGCTTATTTGCCCGGCAGCAATTCCGGCCGGCGAAATTGATTGAAGCCGATCAGGAGCATCTGATCCGCGCGCTGATTAGTAGCGGTGTCGGCATTGGTCTGTTGCACACGCCGACGGCGCGGGATGCTGCAGCCAAAGGTGAAGTCCGTTTAATCGGGCCCGTGCTGCAGCAAGTGCAGCTGGTGTTTGGCTGTTTAGCACGCCGGCAGCAGGAGCCATTGTTAACGCTGGTGCTGCAGCTGATGGCGCAAATTGCCACCGACACAGCGGCTAGCTACGCAAGTGAGAGCAGCATTTAAATTATATTGTGTTCCAGGCCGGGCATCTCTGTCTGCAGTGATGCCCAGCCTGCTGGTCTGATTTCTGTCCTGCGGTGGCAAAATTTTTTGTCTTACTATTGCCACCGGTGGCAGCTTGTCTTATGCTGCTTTTCAATACAAGCTGCAACTGGACCTCAGCTGAGGTACAGCTGCTGCAATCAGCTTATGTGGGGTTCACAGATGCCAATGATGCCAAAACGCCAATTTCTCAAAGCCGGCCTTGCTGCCGCGCTGCCATTGGCATTATGGCGTTGTAGTTCAGCGGCAGGCCCGGCTGATGCCATCAGTTATCCGCAGCGCACAGCGCTGGATTTGTTGTGGGATCAGGCTGATGCGATTGAACGCGATTTAGCCCGCACCAGCTTTCCTGCCAGAGTATTTAACGTCAGTGCTTTTGCTGCCCATACCGGTCAGCAGGGGGATTTGAATACTGCGCGGCATAACAGAGCAGCTTTTCAGCGTGCCATTGACGCCTGCCATCAGGCCGGTGGCGGTCGGGTTTTGGTGCCAGCTGGCGTGTGGCCCTGCGGTGCCTTAACGCTGAAATCCAATGTGGAGCTGCATGTCGCAAAAGATGCGTTGTTAGCTTTTCATCCGGCCACAGAACTCTATCTGCCGTTGGTATTTACCCGCTGGGAAGGCATGGAGCTGATGGGTTATCAGCCGCTGATTTATGCTTTTGCTGCACAGAATATTGGCCTCACCGGCGAAGGCACTATCGACGGTGGTGGCAGTAACAGCAGCTGGTGGCCGTGGAAAGGCCAATGGAAACACACGCCGTGGCCGGTGGACGACAGCCAGGTGCAGCAACCAGGCCGTGACTTATTAATGCAGTGGGTGGAGCAGGACAAACCTGTGGCCGAGCGTGTGTTGCCGGAGAACTTCCTGCGTCCGCCGCTGTTTCAGGTGTATCAGTGCAAACAAGTGCTGGTGGACGGCCTGACCTTAAAAAATTCACCATTTTGGGTGCTCAACCCGGTGTTGTCGGAAGATGTGTTGATTAGCCGCGTTAACGTGGTGTCGCACGGGCCTAATTCCGATGGCTGCGACCCGGAATCTTGCCGTCGTGTATTAATTGAGCATTGTTTATTTGACACCGGCGATGACTGTATCGCATTAAAATCCGGCCGTAACGCCGATGGCCGTCGCCTGAACCGCCCGGTCGAGCAAATCCTTATTCAGGATTGCACGATGAAAGCCGGCCATGGTGGCGTGGTGATCGGCAGCGAAATCTCTGGTGGCGCTAAGCATATTTTTGCGAGACGTTTGTTGATGAGTAGCCCGGAATTAGACCGTGGCCTGCGCATCAAAACCAACGCGCTGCGCGGTGGCCTGATTGATACTGTCGCGCTGCGCGACATCGTCATCGGTGAAGTCAAAGACGTTATCGTGGTGAACTATTTTTATGAAGAAGGCCGCGCTGGCGCCTTTTTGCCGACGGTGCGCAATATCTTTGTGCACAATTTACAGGTCGACAAAGCCGACAGACTGTTTGAGCTGCGTGGTTTCCCTGAAGCGCAAATAGGTCCGCTGCAGTTATCCAGAGTGCGGGTGAATTGCCAGAGTGTCGGTATATTGGAAGCGGTAGGCCAGCTGGAGTGCCAGCAAGTGCTGGTCAATGGTCAGCCGTGGCGCTTTTTGGGATAAAAAGGTACAGCGCTGATTTTTTTAGCGCGTTGTTGCTACCGATAGACAGTATATGCAATTAAATGAATTAACAGGTCGTAGTGAAGCCACGCCGACCAACAAAAAACACACAGGTGCTGACGCAATGGCAATAGAAGCAAACTCAAACCCCGGCTGCAGTGCACCGCTGTTGCAAACGCCAGAGATCCTGCTTTGGCAGGTGCATGCGCGCGACAATGTCGCGGTGGCATTGCAGCAGTTAAATGCCGGCATGGTGTTAAGCACCAGCAAAGGCGAAGTCAGCCTGCCGGCTGAAGTGCCGGCCGGGCACAAATTTGCACTGACGCCACTGAAAGCCGGCGACAGCGTGATCAAATATGGTTATGCCATCGGCGTGCTGACACAGGACGTGCCGGCCGGTGGTCATATCCATAGCCACAATTTAAAAACTGCACTGGATGGTGAACTGGCTTATCAATACAGTGGTTTAACTACCGATAACGGCAGCTATCCTGCTGATTTACCAACTGAATTTATGGGTTATCTGCGCGCGAATGGCGAAGCGGGCACCCGCAATGAGCTGTGGATTTTAAACACCGTCGGTTGTGTCAATCAGGCGGCAAGCCGTATTGCCAAAGCGGCGCAACAGTATGTTGAAAGCGCCGGCCTTGCCAATATCGACGGTGTGTTTGCTTATACCCATCCGTTTGGCTGCTCGCAGCTTGGCGACGACCTGGCCCATACCCGCAGTGTGTTGGCGGGCCTGGCGCAAAATCCCAACGCCGGTGCTGTGCTAATCATTGGCCTCGGTTGTGAGAACAATCAGCTCGCGACCTTACTCATGGGCCTGGAACATCTAGACCCGGCGCGCATTCGTGCTTTTAACGCCCAGCAGGTTACCGACGAAGACGAAGAAGGCCTCAAAGCCGCGATTGAATTGCTGCAGTTAATGGCCGGCGATGAGCGTCAACCTTGCCCGATTAGCAAACTCAGCTTTGGTATGAAATGCGGCGGCTCGGATGGTTTCTCTGGCCTCACCGCCAATCCGCTGGTTGGGCAAATCGCCGATTTAGCCGCCAGTGCCGGTGCTAAAGTCATATTGACCGAAACGCCGGAAATGTTTGGTGCTGAACAAGTGCTGATGGCGCGGGCCAGAACAAAGGAAGTGTTTAGCGATATCGTCAGCTTAGTCAATGAATTTAAACAATATTTCATCGCCAATAACCAACCGGTGTATGAAAACCCGAGCCCAGGCAATAAAGCCGGTGGCCTCACCACGCTGGAAGAAAAATCCTTAGGCGCTATTCAAAAAGGCGGCAGTGCTGTGGTTGAGCAGGTGATTGGTTATGGCGAGCGCGCCAAGGTGCCGGGCCTGACCTTGCTGCAAGGCCCAGGCAATGACGCGGTCTCTTCGACGGCATTAACCGCGGCTGGCGCGACTTTGTTGTTATTCACCACAGGCCGTGGCACGCCGCTCGGTTTTCCGGTACCGACGGTCAAAATCAGTTCCAACACGGCCTTGTCGGTGCGTAAACCGACCTGGATTGACTATGACGCCGGCGCCATGTTGCAACCAGGCGTGCAACCCACTGAATTTGCCAAAGAATTCTTCCGTTATCTGGTTGCGGTGGCTTCCGGCGAGCGGACACGCAATGAGATTTATCAGAACAAAGAGATCGCCATCTTGAAAATCGGCGTGACGCTTTAAACAAACTATTGAGGCCGGGACGTCAGAAATTAATGGCCTCGTGGGCTTAGACGGGCGAGCAGCGAAGAGATCAACTATGACCGCACAAAGCAATACAGCATCAAGCAAAGCATTAGAGTTACACCCAGACCGGCTATTTGCCGCCGATCCGCTGCAACGCGATATAGCCCGCCGGTTATATGCGCGCATTAAAGATTTACCGATCGTCAGTCCGCATGGCCACACTGACCCGCGCTGGTTTGCGGATAATCAGAACTGGGACAATGCCACCAGCTTGCTGTTACTGCCGGATCATTATGTGTTCCGCATGTTGTACAGTCAGGGCATTACACTGGAGCAACTGGGCATCCGCCGGCGCGATGGTGTGGCGGTGGAAACCGACTATCGTAAAATTTTCCATATATTCGCTGCGCATTATCATCTGTTCCGTGGCACACCGTCGCGGATCTGGCTGGATTCAGTGTTCCATGATGTGTTTGGCCTGCGCGAAAGCCTGAGCCCGGCCACGGCGGATCTGTACTACGACCATATCAATGCGGCGCTCGCCACAGACGCTTTTAAACCACGTGCTTTATTGGATCGCTTTAATATCGAAGTGATCGCCACCACCGAAGGCGCGCTGAACGACTTAAAACACCACGCCAAACTGAAGGGCACTGGTTTTGAAAAACGCGTGATCACCACCTTCCGGCCTGACGACGTGGTGGATGCTGATCGCGCCGATTTTGCCGCGAATGTGCAAAAACTGGGAGAGATCACCGGCGAAGATACCAGTAACTGGCAAGGTTATCTGCAGGCGCTCAGAATTCGTCGTGCTTATTTCCGCGACCATGGCGCGACGGCAACCGATCACGGTCACCCGACTGCCAATACTGCAGATTTACCATTGGCCGAGGCTGAAGCCTTATTTGCCCGCTGCTTAGCTGGCGCCAGTGCCGCTGACGCAGAGCTGTTCCGTGGTCAGATGCTGACCGAAATGGCCGGCATGAGCCTTGAAGATGGCATGACGATGCAAATTCACCCGGGTGCGCACCGCAACCACAATGCGGTGATTTTTGAGCGGTTTGGCCCGGACAAAGGCGCCGATATTCCAAGCCCGACTGAATATGTGCAGGCGTTAAAGCCGCTGCTGCAGAAATATGGAAACGAAGCGCGCCTGAACATCATCCTGTTTACGCTGGATGAAACCACTTATGCCCGCGAACTGGCACCGCTGGCTGGCCATTATCCGGCGTTAAAACTGGGCCCGGCCTGGTGGTTCCACGACTCACCGGAAGGCATGTTGCGCTTCCGCCATCAGGTCACTGAAACCGCCGGCTTTTATAACACTTGTGGTTTTAACGACGACACCCGCGCTTTCTTGTCGATCCCGGCGCGGCATGACGTAGCGCGGCGCATCGACTGCCGGTTCCTCGCCCAGCTGGTGGCTGAACACCGCTTAAACGAAGACGAAGCCCACGAACTGGCCTATGACCTGACGTACCGCTTAGCAAAACAGGCGTATCAGTTATGAAGCGGTTAAATCTGCAAAATGCCGGCGCTTTATTACCGGCTTATTTAAAAAACGGCAAAAGTCCGCAAATCGGTATTGTACATTTAGGCCCGGGCGCGTTTTTTCGTGGTCACCAGGCGTTTTATACCGATGCCGCCATGGCCAAAGCCGGCGGCAACTGGCGAATTTGTGCGGTGTCGATGCGAAGCAAAGATGTCGCAGAAGCACTGAACCCGCAGGATGGGTTGTACGCCCTGGCGCAAATGGAACAAGACACGCAGTTATCCTTAATTGGCAGTATCGCTGAAGTGCTGGTGGC
>CBFGPY010000082.1:0-8058 GCA_965650755.1 uncultured Chromatiaceae bacterium
TGACAGTCCCCAATAAATACAAGGTCGCGCCAGCCAGTTGGTCACGGTGGGCGCGAACTGCGGTTAACACCGCCAGCATGCCGTAAGCAAAAGCGATTAACACCAAAGGTAACAAAGCATCATAAGCAAAATGGCTGATGTGCGGGAGAACCCCGCCCGCCAGTAAATTCAGCAGCAGCAATGCCAGCACTAACCGATGCGCTTGCGTCAGCTTCAGGTAACGTTGTGGCAAACGGAAAAATACAAAGGCAAACAAAGCATGGCTGCCAATCACCAGGCTACCGAGGATCAAGGGCAGGATAAAATTCAGCTGCGGCGCATCAGGCCACAGCAGCTGAAAATAATAACCTTCAATTTGCGGCAACATGGCGACATGACCGAGCACCAGCAAACTATAAGCCCAATAAGCCGCCTGGTCGCTGACACTGCGATACAACAGTGCCAGCAGCAACATGGTCAGCATCACGCCTAATAAAATACCACTGAACAGTTGCTGCCAGAGCTGAGACCTGGCCCAGGCGTCCGCCTCATACAACACAGGCTGCAATCGGCCATTGGCATGAATATAATAATTCAGGTAAAACTGATGCTCGCCGCTACTGAGGTCCAGCGGCACCGCCAGACGTGGCGTCGCTAAGGCACGGGAACCAAAGGGTTGGCCGGGGTCCTGGCTGAAAATCAGCTGCCACTGGCCTTGTCGCCATTGATACAGGCGCAGCCGTTGCACGTCCGGTACCCCGAGTGATAACACGGCACGACCAGCGAACTGCACCTGCAGACGGATCAGTTCTGACCGTCCAGTTGCCTCACCCAGCGTTTGCAGAAGCGGCGTGGGTACAGCAATAGCTTCAGTGCAGGCACTGAGCGGCGTTTTTTCACTGGCGGCGTGCCACAGGCATTCTGCACGCAGCGACCAACTGACACTCAACAGGCAGCATAACCACAGGTACCAGGGCATGAATGAAGTTCCACTAAACGCGCCAATCCGCTTGTTGCTGGCTGACGACCATCAAATATTCCGCGATGGTCTGAAAATACTGCTGACAACCTTCAGCGATATCCGGCTGGTGGCTGAACTGAGCAGCCTAACAGAGCTGAGATCGACGGTAAAGGCAGTGGAACCCACATTGCTGCTACTGGATTATCATATGCCCGGTGGCGATACCGGCGCCGAAATTCTATATCTGAAGCAGCGCTGGCCGGACTTAAAAATTGTGGTGCTGACCGGCAGTCAATCCGCCCAGCTGCTACTGCAGGTTGCGCAGGCAGGCGCTGATGCTGTGTTGCAGAAAAATGGCGACGTTGCAGAACTAAGGGCTGCCATTAAGGCGGTGCAGGCCGGAGACAGTTACCTGGCTCCTTCGGTACAGACCTTACTCGGCACCGTCAGTCTGGCGCTGACACCCCGCGAATTCCAGATAATGCGGCTGGTCTGTGATGGCCTCAGTAATGCCCAGATCGCTGAGCAACTGAGTTTGTCGCCAAAAACCACCGACAAACACCGCGAAAATCTGATGCGTAAACTCGGCGTCAACAACAGCGCACAGTTAATCCGCAAAGCCCTGCAGATGGGTATTCTGGATAGCCAATAAACCGGCTAACCCCTGATCCCAGCCCGTTTGTCCCAGCGCTGCCGCAGAGCAAAACAGCAGCAGTCTATGCTGCAATGATTCTGTTGAAATCGGACCCCCTCCCATGAGCGCTATGCGATGCCGTGTTTTATCAATCCTGCTGTGCTTCTTGCTCATAGCCTGCGGTGGTCAGCAGACAACTACGACTCCGGCCTTGAGCACACCGCCACTCAGCAATAACCCGCCGGTGCAAGACCCGGTACTGGGCACAAACTTGCAAGTGCCGGACAATCGCCAGTCAAATCCAATGCAGATCCTGCTGTTTGGCAACAGTCATAGCGGCAGCCATAACCTGCCCGGCACGTTGCAGCTGTTATTACAACGAGGTACCGGCAAAACCGTGGGGGCATTGCGAGCCGGGGGGGCTGCTTATCTGGATGAACGATTAGACGACCAGGTCAGCCGGCCTTTGCTGGAATCCGGTCAATGGACCCACCTTATCCTGCAAGCGCAGAAATACTCCACCACCGGGCTTTACAACTATTCCACGGCCGGCAGCAAAAGCTGGATTGCGCTGGCCAAAGCGCGTGGTATCACACCAGTGCTGTTTCCGGAACATCCGCGTGCGGGCAACACTGAAGAAGGTATGCGGATTTTCCAGCTGCATCAGCAAATCGCCGCTGAACAGGCCGCCTGCGTCGCACCTGTAGGTCCGGTCTGGGACCAGGTACTGCAACAATGGCCGGATTTACCGCTGCATAGTGACGATGGTAATCACGCCGCACCGGCCGGCGCTTTGCTGACGGCATACATTTTATATCAGGTGGTTAGTGGCCAGCCGGCGGAAGCACTGCCAGATCTGCCGGCACTGGAAGTGCCAATCGCTACACAGCGTATTTTGCGTCAGGCCGCTTCAGCAGGCTTGCGGCAATACCCGGCGTGCCCGTTCTGAACAGCTTTGACAGAGCCTTGATAAAGTTCCGATATTGTTGTGATTTTTGAGACAGAGCCATGTTTTATCCCATGGTGGCAGGTTAGCGTTGGACTGACCGGATGCTCCGGCACCAATAAAACCATATCTGTTCAGCAACAACCCAAGGGACAATATCATGAAAAAATCATTACTGAGCGCTGCACTGTTACTCGGCGCAATGGCAACAGGTTCAGCACAGGCCGCCGACATGGAATGCCGCGTCGGCACCACGCAAAACAGCGGCTGGGGTGGTTATTGTTTTGGCATGAATTACAGTTTGAACTACAACCCGGTCACGGCCTATTTCCGAATTCAAAATCTGGCGGCACCGGTTGCTCAGGTGATCTGGCAAGGCGGTCAGAACTGCTCCGCCACCTCAACAACCTGTAATTTCAAAATTTCACCATATCAGGAACATGTGGTCAGCGCTATCGTGCTGTATACCAACGGCACTTACGAATCGGTGTCGGCCACAGCCCAGTTTGAAACGGGTTTCTGAGCCGGTTAGGGCCGGTACAATCCGGCCCTGTTGCGACAATTTACAGCAACGGCAATTTTTTGCTCAAGTTGTGGCAATTTCCTGCCGATAACGCAGCTATAGTCTGTCTAAGTCACGCAGGAAATTACCGCCATGAGTATTCAACCGACCGTCAACAGCGCAGCCAGCCGTTATCAGGCCAACAGTCCAACCGACTCCAGCAGTACCACCGTTAACAACCAAACTACAAAACCCAGCGCCAGCGATTTATCCGCCGAAAACCGGCGTCAGCTCAATCAAACCATTCTGGACAATCAGCTGTCGCTGAGCCTGCAATCTGACAATAAAGCGATGAATCTGCTGTATCGCGCCATCAGCGACGCTGTGGAAAAACGTCTGGCGGCGCAGGCTCCACAAAGTGAAGACACCAGCACAGACACCAGTACGGGCGCCACCGCAGAAACCGGCCTGAATAAAACTTACAACAACGAAGACACGTCACCACAGGCCACCGCGGACCGCATCGTCGGCTTTGCCACCAATTTTTATCAGGCGTTTCGCGAGCAAAACCCGGATCTAAATGACGAAGACGGCCTCGAGCAGTTTATGCAGGAAATTGGCAAAGGCATTGATCAGGGTTTTGCCGACGCCCGCGACATTCTGACCGGGCTGAAAAAGCTTGAGGGCAAAGTGGCGGACGATATCGACGAGACTTACAACCTGATCCAAAAAGGCTTGCAGGACTTCAGAGAGCGGATGCAGCAGCCAAAAGATCAGGCGGCTGCCACTGAATAGCAGGCTTTAATCACGACGACTGCAGCGGCCACTGTCGCAACGCGCCTGCCCGGTCAGCCAGTACGACACCCGGTAGCGGTTGGCAGCGAACCACAGATAGATTCTGTCGGCAAACCAACGCATCACCGGCCAGCGTAAAAACGCTGTTCTGTGGCCTTTACCGACAGCTGACCAGGCGGCATGCGTTGAATCCAACCCACGCAAAATCCGGCCATCTGCAGTCAGCGACAATAAAATCCGCCCGGCTTCAGCTGCATCAATTTGCGGATACAGCACCGGCATATCGGCCTGCTGAATATCGACCAATGTCAGCGCTTTTCCTGCAGGGTCCAGCTGACGCAACTGCGCCATCTCCCGCACGCACAGCGGGCAAAAGCCATCATAAAAAATCGTCAGCGTCGCCATAGGCCTCTTCCAAAACAGTACTGCAGAGTATTCTCTGAGTACGCCAAACCAGTCCGTGCGATCAACCACCCGCTGAAAAAACAAAAAAGCCCGTCTTTGCGACAGCAAACACGGGCTTTGTCTTTTCAGGTGCGGTTAACCGGAGTTGCGCATGCCGGCGGCAATACCGGCAATGGTCACCATCAGCGCACGTTTGATATTGTCGTTGACGGTTTCCGGCGCATGCCGCACCCGTTTTAACAATTCCACCTGCAAAATATGCAGCGGGTCGACATAAGTGTTTCTGAGCATAATGGACTCGCGGATCCAGGCTTCGTTGGCCATTAAATCCGGTCTGTCGATGAGCTGCAGCAACAAAGCGGTATCGGCCGACAGCTGATTGCGTAATTGCTCACCGAGGCCCAGCAGGTGCTCAGGCACCAGTTTTTCGTCGTAATACGCCGCGATTTGTGCGTCCGCTTTGAGATACACCATTTCCAGCATCGACAAGCGGGTGGCGAAAAACGGCCACTGCGCGCGCATCTCATGCAGTAAGGCAGTTTTGCCCTGAGCGACTGCTTCCGCCAGTGCCGAACCAGCCCCGAGCCAGGCCGGCAACATCAACCGGTTTTGTGACCAGGCGAAAATCCAAGGAATAGCCCGCAGACTCTCCACACCGCCATTTGGATTGCGTTTCGGTGGCCGGCTGCCAAGTGGCAGTTGCCCCAGTTCCAGCTCCGGCGTGGCCGCGCGGAAATAAGGCACAAATTCCGGATGATGCCGCACCACAGCGCGGTAAGCATCACAGGACGTGGTCGCGAGCTGCGCCATCAACGCACGCCATTCGGCTTTTGGCACCGGCGGTGGCAATAACACCCCTTCCAGTACTGCCGAGGCATACAGCGCCAAAGAACGCTGCGCCAGTTTAGATAAACCAAACTTAAAGCGGATCATCTCGCCTTGTTCGGTCACACGCATGCCGCCAGCCAGGCTGCCCGGTGGCTGCGACAAAATCGCCGCATGCGCCGGGCCACCGCCCCGGCCGATAGTGCCACCACGGCCGTGGAACAGCGTCAGCTGCACTTTAGCCTGGGCACAAATCGCCACTAACGCTTCCTGCGCACTGTACTGCGCCCAGGCGGCGGCGATAGCGCCGGCGTCTTTAGCCGAATCGGAGTAACCGATCATCACTTCCTGTTTGCCCTGGATATAACCGCGGTACCAGTCAATGGCCAGCAGCTTGCTGATGCATTCCGGTGCATTGGTTAAATCGGCCAGCGTTTCAAACAATGGCGCAACGCGCATCGGGAAACTGATGCCGGCTTCTTTTAATAACAGCTGCACCGCCAACACATCGGAAGGTTTGCCGGCCATTGAAATCACATAAGTCGATAAAGCTTCCGCACCATGACGGGCGATGATGTCGCAGGTATCCAGCACTTCACGCACTTCGGCGCTCGGTTGCCAGTTGCGCGGAAATAATGGCCGTTTACTGGCCAGTTCGTTCAGTAAAAACGCCTGACGCGCCGGTTCTTCCCAATGCGCATAGTCACCAATGCCAAGATACTGGGTGAACTCGCTGAATACCTGAGTGTGACGACCTGATTCCTGCCGCACATCAAGTTTTAACAGCGTGAGGCCAAAAGCATAAGCGCGGCGGATAGTGTCCAGTAACAAGCCGTTGGCAATCACATCCATTTTGCAGTCGCGCAGTGAGTGGTAACACAGCAGCAGTGGCTCTAACAGTTGCTGGTTATGCCAGAGTAAATCGTCCGGCCGTTGCAGTCGGTCATGTTTCAGCGCTTCGGTCAACCAGTCACGCGTGTGTAAAAGTTTGCCACGCAGCACTTTTAGCAAGTCGCGGTATGGCTCAGTCGAGCCTGGTACTGCCGCCTGTAATGAGGCGTTGGCCAGATTCATCGACAGCTCGTTGCCAAGCACATCCAAATCCTGGGCAAATAAATCTGCCGCTTTCCAGCGGCTCAGCAACAACACCTGCCGGGTGACTTTGGCGGTGACAAAAGGGTTACCGTCGCGATCGCCACCCATCCAGCTGGAGAAACGGATAGGCGCAGCATCCAGCGCCAGGCCATGGCCCAGCACTGGCGTTAAAGCTTCGTCCAGCTCGCGGATAAATTCCGGAATAGCCTGCCACAACGAGGTTTCAATGACGGCAAAACCAGACTTGGCTTCATCGACCGGTGTTGGGCGCTGTTCGCGAATTTCATTGGTATGCCAGGCCTGGGTGATCAAATCGCTTAAGCGCGCATCAAGCCGCGCCAGCTGATGGGCGGATAAGTCCTGCTCGCGCTGTGCCAGGCAATCAGCGATTTGCGTCAGCTTATAAATCAGCGTACGGCGGGTGACTTCAGTCGGGTGCGCTGTCAGTACCAGCTCAATAGATAAATCGGCAACCGCCTGGCGGGTTTTTTCCACGTCCACCTGCTGGCTCTTTAATAAGGTCAGCAATTCCTGCAGCGGCTGAGGCTTTTCAATAGAGGCAGCACCGGCTTTACTGATGGTGTGATGTTGCTCGGCAAGGTTAGCCAGATTAAGGAACTGCGCGAAAGCCCGGGCAACCGGCAGGATCTCGTCATCGGTGAGGCCAGCCAGAATTTGTTTTAGCTGCTGGTCTTGTTGTTCGGTGCCGGAACGCGCCTGTTTCGCCAGCGAACGGATCTGCTCAATCCGCTCTAATACCGCAGGCCCCAGCTGATTGCGGACCGTATCCCCTAATTGTGTGCCAAGCAAACCGACGTTTGCTCTTAAGGCAGCATATTGCGACATCTTCCCACTCTCCTCGTTGCATTGCCTGCCTTGTTGCCCGCAGCCACTTTGCAGCGCTTTGGCGTTTTTTTCTGCAGTTTCATCTCACCCTAACCCGATTTTTGTTGGTACTCAACACTGACAGATTACAAAATCAGCAACAAAATGGACTTTTAGGTGTTTAGATGGCTTTATGGAAAGATGTTCAGGCAAAAACAGCGATGCAAACCGACCGGTTTATTGCTGCCAGCAGGTTAGCTCTGCCTCGCTTTGCAGTTGCTCCAGCTGCGGTCTGGCAAAGAAATAACCCTGAAACCAGTCAATTCCCTGTCCGGCGAGATAGGCCAGCTCAGCAGCCGTTTCGACGCCTTCGGCCAGCACTTTGCAGCCTAACAGCGCACATTGTGCAAGGATCTGCTGCAATCTTTGTTGTTTTTCAGCGGATTGATCAATATCCCGGATCAGCGCCATATCCAGTTTCAGCACCCGCGGTTTGAGCGAATGTAACCAGTCTTCATGGGCAAAACCGGCGCCAAAATCATCGATGGCGGTGATAAAACCACGCTCGGCATAACTCCGGAAAATGTTCAGCAGATGGCTGTGACTGAGGATTTGTTCGCCTTCGGTCACTTCAAACATGATGTTGCGGATATCAAAACCATATAAATCAGCGGCTTCAATTGTTGCGCGGATACAAGTCTCAGGCTTGTACACTGCGTTTGGCATAAAATTGATACTAAGCAGCTTGTGAAGACCAAGCTTGGTGGCCGTTTCAATGGCTTTGACCCGACAGGCCTGATCAAAATAATATTTATTCTGCTCCGTCACTTTTGCCAGAACAGTGGCGGCCCCTTCGCCTTGTGCACCGCGCACTAAAGCTTCATAACCGACTATCGACTGACTGGACCATTCAATAATCGGCTGAAACGCCATCCGAATTTCAAACCCCAGATCGGCGCCACTTAAACAGTCGCGACAACTTTGTTGTTTTATTTGTGGGGGAAACTGCATCAGGATCAACTCCGGCAATCACATCGGGTTCTGTGATAATAGCAGGAACATCAGCTGGTTGAATATCAGCTGAGCTTGAT
>CBFGPY010000083.1:0-7990 GCA_965650755.1 uncultured Chromatiaceae bacterium
GCCCAGCGGGCTTCGCTGACCGTACCTATGCTTAAAACAGGGCGGTAGGTACCGGCAAGCAACGCGCCGCCGTACAATTAACACCATTTTTTATATCCTCTTTTCGCTCATCGCTGACCAGACAACGTCTGAACAAAACTCAACATGAGCGCAAGCCGAATAATAAAATAAGAATAGGAGTAATTCCTATTTGCAAATGAGAATAGATCTCGTTACCATGGCACCCGAAAACTACAGCAGCCGTACCGGCAGTAAAATGGGATCTGACCATGTCGTTAATCAAATCAAAGAAACATTCTCAACCTTATCCGGCCGCTCTGGCCTCGGCGCTGATGCTGGCGATGCCGGCTGCTTATGCGCAGGACACCGGCAAGCTGGCCGAAGTGGAAGTGAAAGGCAGCGCGATTTCAACTGAGCTCATCGCTGAAAAAGCCAGTTCCGCCAAACAGGTCAAGCCGCTGGTTGATACCCCGCAGACCATTGTGGTGCTGAAAAAAGAGCTGTTCCAGCAACAGCAGGCCAATACCTTGTCAGAGACCCTGCGCAACACGCCGGGCATTACCATGCTGATGGGCGAGAACGGTAACACAGCGACGGGTGACTCGATTTTTATGCGGGGTTTTGATACCCAAAGTAGCATTTATGTCGACGGCATTCGTGATTTAGGTACTATCAGCCGCGACACTTTTAACACTGAACAAGTGGAGATCGCCAAAGGCCCGGCTGGCGTGGATAACGGTCGCGGAGCATCTTCCGGCTACATCAATATGAGCAGCAAAGCGGCGACGCTGGATAGCTTTATCACCGGTAGTGCCACAGTCGGCACCGGTTCACACAAACGTGTTAGCGCTGACGTGAACCAAACGCTGGCCATCGACAACGCTGCGATCCGCGTCAATTTATTGCGCCAGGACAGCGGTGTACCGGGCCGTGATGTGGTGGAAAACAATATCACCGGCATCGCCACTTCGCTGGCGTTTGGCCTGAATACAGAAACCCGCACCACGCTGAACCTGCTGCATGTGCAGCAAGACAATATTCCGGATGGTGGTGTACCAACTATTGGTCTGGAAGGCTTTTACAGTGCAGCTATTGCCACAGCGTTCCCGAACAACACAGCACCGGCTTTTGGCAAAGTGGACCGCGAAAGCTTCTACGGCAGCAAAAACGATTTTGACCATGTGGTAGCGGACATGCTGACGCTGAAGGTTGAACATGATTTTTCTGACAACGTGAAGCTGCAAAACACCAGCCGTTATGGCGTGTCGTCGCAGGACTATATCCTGACAGGTGTGAATACCGGCAACGGCATCACAGTGCCGGCAGCGACCAAAAATGACCTGAATACCTGGACAGTGAACCGTAACCGCCAGGGCAAAGATCAGCAAAACCAGCTGCTGATTAACCAGACCAACCTGAATGCCACTTTGCAGCAAGGCAGTCTGACGCACAATATTGCCTCTGGTATTGAATTCAGCTTCGAAAGCCAGCTGAACTACACGCTGGGCCTACCAACCGGCACGACTCAGGCCAATGCCAATCTGTACAACCCATCGACCGCTGACGTGTTCGCATTGCCAGTGCGTACCGGCGCTAAAACCGACGGTAATACCAGCACAGCTGCTGTATACATGCTGGATACCATCGATTTAACGCCACAGTGGCAGGTCAGTGCCGGTGTGCGTGCTGAGCACTACAACACAGATACCAATCTCATCACAGTGCAGGCGGCAGCGACGCCACAGACTATCCCTGTCGGAACGCTCATCGCGTCTGAAGCGCGTAAATCCGACAATCTGCTGAGTTACAAAGTGGGGGCCAACTATAAGCCAACCGAAAATGGCTCTGTATATCTGTCCTACGCCACGTCGCAATTGCCACCGGGCGGTACTAACTTCTCACTGAGCACCAGTGCCACCAACCAGAATAACCCGATGCTGGAGCCGCAAAAAGGCACAAACCTGGAGCTGGGCACTAAGTGGCAGTTGCTGGATAAAAACCTGTTCGCGACCGCCGCATTGTTTGAAACCGTCAACAAAAACGAACTGGTGCGCGATGACCTGAATACCTATGTGCCGGTCGGTGAAAAAACCGTGCGGGGCCTGGAACTGGCGTTGGTTGGTTCTCCAATGCAAAACTTTGAACTGAATGCCGGTATTGCGCTGATGAACCCGAAAATCACCCGCGGTGCCTTATACAGCGGCGCGCCAACCGATGGTGGTGTGATCCAGTGGACGCCAAAAACGACGTTTACGGTGTGGGGGACATACACGCTGGAAAAACTAAAACTGGGTGGTGGCGCCCGTTATATGGATTCAGTCGCCCGCTCCAACACCACCAACCTGGTGGCGGCAACAAACTCGATGCTGGAAGTGCCGGACTATTGGGTGGTAGACGCAATGGCGACCTATGAGGTGAACCCGTCGGTCACAGTGCAGTTTAACCTGTATAACCTGCTGGACGAAGAATACGTGCAGTCGCTGAATAACGGCGGCGGCCGTTATCATCAAGGCGCGCCACGTTCGGCCAAGCTGGGTGTGAATGTTGCGTTCTGATTGGATCGCTGTTGAACAGAGCGGTTAAGCTAAGCAGTTAACTAGTACAGAGGCAGCCCTTAGGTCTGCCTTTTCCCATAGAGGTGTCTGATGTTATTACATATTCCTGCAGTACTGAGCAAAGCTGAAGTGGCCGAATTCCGCCGTTTATTGGCGCAAAGTGACTGGACTGACGGCCGGGCGACAGTGGGGCCACAAGGGGCACAAGTGAAACATAACCGCCAGTTACCGGTCGACAGTCCGTTGGCACGGGAACTGGGCGCACTGATTTTGCAGCGCTTGTATCAGCATCCGCAGTTTTTATCGGCCGCCTTGCCGCTGCGCACTGTGCCGCCTTTGTTTAACGCCTATAGCGGCGGCGAGCATTATGGCTTACACGTTGATGGCGCAATCCGGATTTTGCCGGGCAGCACTTTAAGTTTAAGAACCGACGTCTCTTCGACCTTGTTTTTGTCGGAGCCGGACGAATACGACGGCGGTGAATTGCAGGTGATGGACACTTACGGCGAACATCAGGTCAAACTGCCGGCCGGTGATTTGATTTTATATCCTTCGACCAGTCTGCATCAGGTACTACCGGTGACACGCGGTGAACGGGTCTGTAGTTTCTTCTGGAGTCAGAGCCAAATCCGCGACGACGCCAAACGGGCCTTGTTGTATTCGCTGGACCAGCAAATCCAGAGCCTGCGTCAGCAGCTTGGCGACAGTAGTGAAGTGCTGGCACTGACCGGGCATTATCATAATTTGCTGCGGATGTGGGCTGAGTTATAAAGGGCGCTGAAATATCCGACACACTTTGTAAAGGTATTTAACTGGGCGTCAACAACCGCCTTTGGCATGCTGTATGGGTCTTCTTTTGTCAGGAACAACCCGGTCATGCTCACAATTACAAATCTAAGCAAAACTTATGATAACGGTGTCAAAGCGCTACAGAATATCAGTCTGAATATCCCTAAAGGCATGTATGGATTGCTCGGCCCGAACGGCGCCGGCAAATCCAGCCTGATGCGCACCATCGCTACTTTACAATCGGCGGATAGCGGCACTATCCGCTTTGGCGATATCGATGTGTTAAAAGACCCAAACGCACTGCGCCGCACCCTGGGGTATCTGCCGCAGGATTTTCAGGTCTATCCACGCATTAGCGCTTTTGATTTGCTCGATCATCTGGCGGTGCTGAAAGGCCTCAACGAGAAAAAATCACGGCGTGAAACTGTTGAAGCTTTACTGGCGCACGTCAATTTATATCAACACAAAGATAAAGCCGTCAGCAGCTTTTCCGGCGGTATGCGCCAGCGGTTTGGCATTGCCCAGGCCTTATTGGGTGACCCACAGCTGCTGATTGTCGACGAACCGACCGCCGGTCTTGATCCGGAAGAACGCAACCGGTTCCACAACCTGCTGGTCAGCCTTGGCGAGGACAAAGTCATTATTCTGTCGACGCATATTGTCGATGATGTCGCTGAACTCTGTCCGCAAATGGCGGTACTGGCCGGCGGCCAAATTCTGCTCACCGGCAGCCCGCTGCAGCTGGTTGAAGAGTTGCAGGGCCAGGTTTGGACTAAAACCGTCAGTCAGTCGGAAGCGCAGGAACTGGAACAGCAATTACCGGTGATCTCCAAGCGCTTATTTGCCGGCCGCACTGTGCTGAATGTGTTTGCCATTAGCCAACCGCACGGCTTCAGCCCATGCGCCGCCAATCTGGAAGACGTGTATTTCTCTTGTTTGCATCAGGCGCGCCAGCGCCAGTCTGCGTGAGGACTCCATCATGTTCCTGCAGATGATCCGGTTTGAATGGCGTTATTACCGGCGCCAGCCGTCTTTTTATGTCACCTCAATCTTGTTCTTTTTATTGGCGTTTTTTGCCACAGCATCCGACAACGTGCAAATCGGTGGCGGTGGCGAAGTCTGGGGCAACGGGCCTTTTGCCATTACCCGGACTATCACCACCATGCTGATTTTTTCGATGTTTCTGGTGGTGAATTTTGTCAGCAGTGCCGCACTGCGTAACCACGCTAGTCAGATGGAAGAACTGATTTGTACTAAGCCGGTGCCACCTTTGTCCTATCAGCTCGGCCGGTTTTTCGGCAGTTATCTGGTGCTGGTGTTTGTCTTTGCCATGGTACCGCTCGGGACTTTATTAGGCTCTTTAATGCCCTGGGTCGACCAGGCGCGATTTGGCCCGACAGTGCTCAGTTATTATGTCGACGCCTACCTGATTTTTGCGCTGCCGTCGCTGTTTGTGTTGTCGGCGCTGTTTTACACCATCGCCAGCAAGTTTAAATCGATGCAGGCGATGTATCTGGTCGCTGTAGTGGTGTTTGTGCTCTATCTGATCGCCGGCAGTTTTGCCCAGTCGCCGGAATACCGCACCACAGCAGCCTTGCTGGACCCTTTTGGTTTACGTTCTTTTGCAGACGTGTCCAGGTACTGGACCATTGTCGAGAAAAACACCTTGAGTGTCAGTTTCAGCGGTGTATTGCTGCAAAACCGGCTGTTGTGGCTGGCAGTGGGTGTCGTTTTGCTGGCGCTTTTTGGTGGATTGTTTAAGCCACTGGCGCTGACGCCAAAAGCCCGCGCCGGCAAAGCCAAAGCGCAAAGCGCAGTGCCGGTGTTTGCGATTCAGAGCTTGCAAACCAAAGCGCAGGCGCCATCGCAGTGGGCGCAGTTCTGCACACGGCTTGGTTTTGAACTCAAACAAGTCATCTTCAGTGCGCCATTTTTTATGTTGCTGCTGATTTGTATCTTTAACCTGCTGGCTCCTCTTTTTATGCCACAGCGTTTTTACGGCACCGCCGACTGGCCTTTAACCCAGACCATGATTGAGTTAGTGACGGACTCGAGTAGTTTATTGCTGGTGCTGATCCTGACTTATTACTGCGCCGAAGTGGTGTGGCGCGAACGCTCGCAAGGCATTGGCGACATTATCGACGCCACGCCGGTGGCCAATATGGTGCTGTGGTTATCGAAACTGCTGGCGGTTGCTGGCGCTATGTTGCTGATGTATCTGGCTTTTGCCCTGGCGACTATCAGCTATCAGCTACTGAAAGGTTTTGACGACCTGGACCTGATGCAATATCTGGTGCGCCTTGGCTATTTTAACTTCCTGCCGTTTATGCTGACCGTGGTGCTGGCGTTCCTCATTCAGGTGTTAAGCCCGAACAAATATGCCGGTATGGGCATTTTTGTGGTGTATTTCATTCTGACGCAAGTGCTGGATGCCTGGGGATTTAACCACCGCATGTGGCATTTTGCTGCCTCGCCGGCGGCGCCATTTTCTGACTTAAACCGCTTCGGCTGGACCTTAGAAAGCCACAGCTGGTACATGCTGTATTGGGGTGGACTGACCGCCATTTTGTTTGTGCTGGGCTTTGGTATGTTCCAGCGCGGGCCGGCGCAAAGTCTGGCGGTGCGTTATCAGCAGCTGCGTTATCAGATTGGCGCTGGCGGTCAGGCCGTGATCCTGCTTGGCAGCCTGGTGTTTGTCAGCAGCGGCGGCTGGATTTATTACAACACCCGTGTACTGAACCAATACGATAGTGCTGAGCAGCAGATGGATTTGCAGGCTGATTATGAAAAAGCCTACAAAGCCGGCGCCGACGAGCCAATTCTGGTGGCCCGCAAAGTCGAAGCATTTGTGGATATCTATCCGGAACAACGTCAGGTTGATGCCCGCATTGAACAAACATTGGTGAATAAATTCGACAAGCCGGTCAGCAAGATGCTGGTGAACTGGCCGAAATACACCCGCAGTATGGAAATTATCGCACCAGGCGCCACCTTAAGCCCACGTGATAATCGCCTCGGCACTGCCTGGCTGGAGTTCAGTACACCAGTGCAACCGGGTGAGACTATTGCGATGACTATCAAACTAAGCCGCACCAATCCGGGATTTCAGGATGATGATGTTGATGTCGCGGTGGTCGAAAACGGCACCTTTATCAACAATGCGGAATTGCTGCCGCAGCTTGGTTACAACGCTGGCTTTGAACTGCAGGAACGGCATGAACGCAGCAAACGCGGCCTGGAGCCGGTGCAGCGCGCGTATAAACTAGAGGACAGCAGCCGGTACAACGAAAGTGGTTTTGGCCGCGCCGAAGACTTTATTGATTTCAGCGCGACTGTGTCTACCGCTTCGGATCAAACCGCGCTGGCACCCGGTTATCTGAAAAAACAATGGCAACAGGATGGCCGTAGTTATTTCCGTTATGAAATGAATGCGCCGATGTTTAACTTCTACTCTTTCCTGTCAGCGCGCCTCGCGGTGAAAAAGCAGGATTATCAGGGCGTGTCGCTGGAGGTCTATTACCACCCGACGCACCACTGGAACGTCGACCGGATGATGCAGTCGATGCAGGACTCGCTGGATTATTTCAACAAAGCGTTTTCGCCTTACCAGCACCAGCAGATGCGCATTATCGAATTCCCGGGATACCGTGATTTTGCCCAGTCCTTCGCCAATACCGTGCCGTATTCGGAAGGCATTGGTTTTATCAATGACCTGCGTAACGAAGACAGCATCGATATGCCGTACTACGTCACTGCGCACGAAATGGCGCATCAGTGGTGGGGCCATCAGGTCGGTACTGCCAACGTGCAGGGCAGCGCGGTGATCCCGGAAACGCTGGCGCAATACAGCGCGCTCAGAGTGATGGAAAGCAAATATGGTCAGGCGAAGTTACGCCAGTTCTTAAAATATGAACTGGACCGTTATTTACGTGGCCGTACTGACGAGAAAGTGGCAGAAGAGCCGCTGCTGCGGGCTGAAGGGCAGGGATATATCCATTACCGTAAAGGCTCCATTGTGATGATGGCAATCAAAGACCGGATTGGGGTGGAACGTTTGGATGCAAACCTCAAGGCGTTTTTGCAGGAATTCCAGTACAAACAAAATCCGTATCCGACCACGCTGGATTTACTGCGTCATTTAACCGCCGGGGTCAGCAGTGAAGATAAAGCCTTTATCGAGCAGCAATTTAAGCTCATCACTTTGTATGATTTACGGGTGCTGGACCTGCAAAAAACTGAGTTACCGGATGGACAGCTGCAACTGGATTTAACCATTCAGGCGGCGCGGCTCAGTGCCGACGGTAAAGGTGCTGAAACCGAGCAAGTGCTTGACGAAGACATCGACATCGGTGCCTTCAGTGCGGATCCGGACAAGTTTTCTGCAGATAACCAGTTGTTGTATCTGCAAAAACACCGGATCAAATCCGGTAAACAGCAGCTGCGCGTGGTGGTGCCAAAAGGCACGGCTTATATTGGTATCGACCCGCTGATTAAGCTGATTGACCGTGATGCAGCGGATAATATCCGCAAGCTTTAAACCGTTCCTGATAAAAGCAACCCGCCGATTGGCGGGTTGCTTTTTTGCGCCAATCACTGTGCAAAAATCGCTGAACAGCTGCCGGTGATTTGTTGCCTGCGGAACTCTG
>CBFGPY010000084.1:0-7952 GCA_965650755.1 uncultured Chromatiaceae bacterium
GATGTCGCACATCAGGATCAGGCGATATTGATCCGTGTCATTGCGGACAAAATGCGGGAAGGTTTCATCAAAAATAAAGGCCTCACCATCGCGCCAGTGTGCGGCTTTGCCATCGACGTTGATAAAACAGTCCGGTGAATTCGGCACCATCAGGCCAAAATGGTAACGCAGGGAACAAGCCAGCGGGTCTGAGTGAATAGTCAGCTGCGAGTGCGGCGGCAAAATCGAAAACATCGCGCCTTTGATCTCCGGAATTTGCTGCAAAATCGCCAGCGTCTGCGGGCAGGTTTTTTTTGCGCTTTCGTGCTGATAACCGTACCAACACAGATAAAACTTGCTCCAGCCGTACTTAAAAAAAGTACGGAAACCGACGTCATAATAACCCGGGCTGCCGGGTTCATTGGTCTGGCAAAACGCTTTGTTGTCAAACAGCGCTTTGGCTTCGGCCAGAATAGTCGGGTAATGCTGCTGAATTAAATGCAGATTTTTATACTGTGCCGGATCGATATAAGCGCCTTGTGCTTTGCGCTGGGTGAACAGGTACAACACACAGTTAAAGGGGGCAAAAATCGGCCAGCTTTTACGCAAATACTGACTGAAACTCTGATAACGGGCATCGCCACGGACCTGATAGACATAAAAAATCGCGGCAGAAAACCAGCAGAGAATAAATAACGTGAACAGCATAAAGTTCCTTATTGTTTTTGTTATGCCTGTGTCTCGCCGACCGCACAAGTTCGTAGTCGCATAGCTCAGCACAGGTGGATGACGTTCAAATGACAGCGCCGGACAATTATCCAGCGTCAGCTAACTTAGCCGGTTCTGCGAGGGCTTGTCCAGAGGCCAGTGCAGGATAAAATCGGTGTTGCCATGACCAGGATGCTGCCCGCCATCCGGCTCAGACACCGCGCTGATTGTGCCACCGTGCAGCGCCACTATCGACTGCACCATCGAAAGGCCGAGACCAGCCCCTTCACTGTGGCGCTGCCGTGAAGGATCGGCGCGGTAAAAGCGTTCAAACAGCCGCGGCAAATGCTCAGGTGCAATCAATGGCCCGCTGTTGCGGATAGAAATCTCCAGCTGCTGTGACAGTACACGAACCCGCACTGCGACAGTGCTGTCGGCGTCGGCATGGCGGATGGCATTGGAAAGCAGGTTCGACAAGGCCCGTTGCAACATCACTTTGTCGGCCTGCAGTGAGACTATAGGGCCCTGATACTGCAGCCGGATATTGCGCTCGTCGGCGATGAATTCAAAAAACTCAAACAGCTGCAGACAGAGCGGCTCTAAGGCGACCGCTTCCGGCTGCAGTCTAATCAGACCATGGTCAGTCTTCGCCAGCCACAGCATATCGCTGACCATTTTCGCCAGCCGTTCCTGCTCTTCCAGATTGGAATACAGCAGTTCGCGATATTCATCGAGGCTACGTTCTTTGCTGAGGCTGACCTGGGTCTGGGTGATCAGGTTACTGAGTGGAGTCCGCAGTTCATGCGCGATGTCGGCGGAAAACTCCGACAACCGGCTGAAGCCCTGCTGCAGGTTTTCAATCATCTGATTAAAACTTTGCACCAGCTCAGACAGTTCCGCCGGCACCTGACCAGGCTCCAGTCGCAAATGCAATTTTTCTGTGCTGATTTGGCGGATATCACTGCTGAGCAGGCGCAGGGGCAACAAGCCCTGACGCACACCAAACCAGGCCGCTAATAAAATCAGCGCCACAGCGCCGGCGATGGTCAGCCACAAAGTCCAGCGCAGCAGATGCAGATAATGCAGGTGAAACTCCATTTCCATCGCCACTGCGATCTGTTGGCCGTCGGGGCCCTGCAAAATCGCACCGCGATAGGTGTGTTCGCCCTGATCCCAGCTGACAAGATCGGCCGGGGTGATCTGACTGACAGGCCGGGTCAGACTTAACAACGGTGTTAAATCAGCGCCATCGGCACTGAGCGCCGGTTTTTGGCTTGCATCTAAAACCAGATAATATGTCTGATGATGGCCGGTTAAGACCTGATGCAGGCTGGCATGATGTTGCTGTGGCTGTAGCGCCGGGTCTTGCAGCGTATGCAGCACCGAATGTGCCACCGCCTGCAGTTCGCCGGCGTCCTGTTCGGCAAAATGCGTCTCGATGGAATTTTGCAGCATAGTCGCCAGTAAGCCGGCGCAGAGCAAAACGGCGGCGGCGACAAATAACATCACCCGGGTGGCGAGCGACAATGGCCGCTGTTGTTGCCGCAATGATGGCCGGGACGGCTCAGCTGGCGTCGGCATCCGGCACCTCCAGTTTGTAGCCCATACCGCGCACCGTATGAATGAGTTTCAGCGGATGGTCATCGTCGACTTTACTGCGCAAGCGGCGCACTGCGACATCAATGACATTGGTATCGGAATCAAAATTCATATCCCAGACCTGACTGGCGATCAGCGAGCGCGGCAGCACTTCGCCTTCACGGCGTAGCAGTAGTTCCAGCAAGGCGAACTCTTTTGGCGTCAGATTGAGTTTTTTACCAGCCCGGCTGGCTTTACGTTTGCTGATCTCCAGCACCAAATCAGCAGCCTGCAAGCGGTCAGCCTGTGGTGCCAGTTGGCCACGCCTGAGCAAAGTGCGGGCCCGTGCCAGTAACTCGTTAAAAGCAAAAGGTTTTACCAGATAATCGTCAGCGCCAAGCTCCAGGCCGCGCACCCGGTCATCCACAGTATCGAGCGCACTTAACAGCAGCACCGGCGTATGGCGGTTGGCCTCCCGCAGCGCTTTGACAATCCGCAGGCCATCGACATCGGGCAACATCACATCGAGAATAATCAGCTCGAAATCTTCCGTCATCGCCAGATGATGGCCGTCGAGGCCATTGCGGCATAAAGTCGGATTAAAACCGGCTTCGGTAAAACCCTGTTTGAGGTAATCTCCGGTTTTCACTTCATCTTCGACAATCAATAAACGCATCAGCGGTCTCTTCAGGTCCAGGCTTTTAGCCGGAGTAGCATAACAGCTTAGAGTGAGGTGGGGCAGCCGACAACAACATGACGGGCGCATGACAATATTGTCATCTAGAGCAGAATCCGTCTGGGTGAGTGGTGCGGCTTTACAGCACTGGCATCACGCAGTAACTTTACTGCTCATACCAGTTAAAAGCCAAAGGCCGCTGTAGCGACCTGATCGGAGTACCCGCATGCAGACTTCTGATTTACTTCCCTTTATTGCTTCAGTCTTCCAGCAAATGCCGTTTAATCAGCTGCTAGGCCTGCGGGTTACGGAGTTCTCCGCCGAACGCGCTGAAGTCCGGTTTGACTGGAAAACCGAGCTGGTCGGTAATCCGGTGCAGCAAATTCTGCACGGCGGTGTGATTGCCTCTGTGCTGGATGTGGTCGGCGGCATCATGGCGGTGTCCAGTGCGCTGGTCAGGCTCGATACCACAGACCCCAGCCAGCTGGCCGCCAAACTGGGTAAAATGAGCACTATTGATATTCGCACCGATTATCTGCGCCCAGGTCGTGGCGACGAATTTATCGCCACGGCTCAGGTGATCCGTTCTGGTAATAAAGTCTGTGTTTGCCGGATGGAACTGCACAACAACGAAGGCCTGCACATAGCCCTAGGCACCGGAACTTATTTAGTGGGGTAAAAACGGGATTTCAACAGGCAACCAATGTTGCCTGTTGCCGTTTTTACGGCGAATCCGGGATCTCAACAGGCAACCGATGTTGCCTGTTGCCGGATAAGCGCCTTGAGCGCTGCGAAAGGCTGTTCTGAGCTCTGCGAAGTGCCGGGGAGGGATTTCAACAGGCAACCAATGTTGCCTGTTGCCGTTTTTACGGCGAATCCGGGATCTCAACAAGCAATCAATGTTGCAGTGTGCCGGATGCGAGTGTGAACTCAGGCAAGGCACGTCGCCATGGCAATAGCTTCACATCTGCCCCGGTACATAAAAGCGCAACCGATGCTGATCAGGATCCAGCACCACAAAAGTTTCGCCAAATTCCAGCTGAACCGGTGCCAGTGCCACTGGCAGCTGTGCTTGCTGACATTGCGCATACGCAGCCTGCAAGGCTACGCTGTCCGCCAGCTGAAACACCAGCTCGGTACTGCCACCGGCCGGAATTGCCGCATCCAGTGTGGCTGCCGGCACTATATGCTGACGATGCCACAGGCCAAGCCGCAGGCCTGAATTCAACACAAACATGGCAAAACCCGGACTGGCTTCGACAGGCGGAATTGCCAGCAGCTGTTGATAAAAGCTGGCACTTTGTGCCGGGTTTTCGACATATAGAATCACAAATGATGGGTGTTGCATGTTGTTCGCTCCTGTGAAAAGACACCGGCAGCTTAAACAAGCCTGCTGACAGTTTCTGTCAGGAGTGAGAAGTGAGTGTCAGGGCGCAGGGATCTGCTGCTCGCGTCGCCACTGCAGTAACAATTGCTGGCGACGCTGCGGGTAGCGTTGATCCAGTACCGTGCAATCCCGCATCCGGTCAGTGCGAAAATGGCGGAATTGCTGACGTAGCTCACACCAGGCAGCTAACACACGGCAATTGTCGAAATACCCTAATGCCACAGGCCAGACGGTGCGTTCGCTGCTGGTACCATGGCCGTCCTGATAACACAGCAATAATTTACGCTGACTGCGGATCGCCTGACGGATCAGTGCCAAATCAGGCAAATCGGCGCCTGTATCCGCAGCCGACCCCACCAGTAAGGCATTGGCATCCAGCGCATCGCGCAGTGATTCCGGTAGTACTGCGGCAATTTTCGCCAAAGCGTCGCTGGCTGCAGCGGCCAAACGCGGATCGCCATGTTTGCCCACCCAACGTTGTCCCAGCACCAAGGCTTCTAATTCATCCTGACTGAACATCAGCGGCGGTAGCATAAAACCGGGCCTGAGCAAATAACCAATCCCAGCTTCGCCTTCAATGTCGGCACCTTGTTGCTGCAAGGTCGCAATATCGCGATACACAGTGCGAACACTGACTTGCAGTGTTGTGGCCAGTATCTGCGCAGTGACGGGATAACGATGCTGCCGCAATAATTGCAGCAGTCCGAGCAGGCGGTTGGATCTGGCCATGCAACTGAACTCCATTGCGCAGTGAAAGGCCTTTTTAGCACAAATGTAGTGAGTCGATCAGTAGCAACAGCAATGTTTGTCGCTTACCCAGATGACAAAAAAGAAATATCCCTGATAAGTTATGATAAATATGTGTTAATTGTGATAATTATTTGATGTTTATTTCACTGCCGTTTTCATTGCTTTTTTTTGTTGTTATTGATAATCCCGGCTTTGCTGTCGTGCATTGTGGGCGAATGACTGTGGCTAATGCAGACATAACGTGCCCTTTGTCAGGTAAGGCCTAACAGAAACATCTGAAACAACAAATCAGGAAATAACCATGGAAATTGTAAACACCGCTATTGCGACTTTGGGTAACTTCGATGTGCAAATGTTTGATCCACAAGTGCTGGATCCTGTGTTTGTCATTCCAATTATCATCATTGTGTTAACAAACTAATGCGATGGGTCCACAGCCAGGATGGTCTGGCTGTGGACTGAATTCACCGGTAAATGTTGTTGTGGAATGCTGTATGGCCCCTGATTTTGATCAAGCGAATCTCAGTAATTTAAAAACCTATTTTGCCCGTCCAGAAAACTGGGCCGCGCGCAATTTTTCATTGAGTAAAAATTCGTTTGTGTTGTTTGATACCAGTTCGCTTCGGCTGGTTCTGTACAAAGGACCAATTGAATTCAGTGGAAAACTGAAAAATATCGGCCCGTTGCGACTGCGATTACTCCGTGGCGAACTGCAGTTGCAAGTCCTGCCATTTATCACTCATACCGTTAGTAAAGGCACTGCCCGCGGCTATAGCGCGTCCGGTGCTGCGCAGGTACTCAATGTGTCTGTAGACGAACATCAGCAGTTCGATCATTGGACTGCATTGGATTTCTCAGCCTCAGCGGATGCAATTTGGTTGATGGAATTCACCAAAGCGCCGCAGTTTGCGACCTGCGTGACTTTTGATGCTAACAGCGCCAGTCCGGAGCGGGTATCCCTGCTTTATCACAGCCATTCAAGGCTGTTTAATTATATTGAAGTACTGGCAAGGTCAGCCTGTGACCGTAGTTTGGCGGCGTTACTGAAGCTGGCTGAATCGTCTTTGGATGAATTGGCCTGGCGTGCGATCGAAGGCTTGCATCACCGCTCACCTGCTATTGCTGCCGGACAATTTCAGCGGTTTGCAGCAACACATGCATCAGAAGTTGTCAGGAATCGCTGTGCAGCTTTAATTCGTCAGAACGCGGTATAAGGAGATCCGATGGCACTTTTTTTTCAAACTGCAACAGCAGAACAGCTGACGTTAGAGGAATTTATTCAGCAGGTTTTGCAGGTTTATACAAGCCCGGACGAACTGAATGAACCCACCTTACAGCAGTTAGCCCTATTGCTGCAAAAATTGGCAAATAACAAACAGTTGCTACCTGAACTGGTCGCAGATGAGGTGTTAGACCGGCCTGACACCCTGGATGCAGGTAATCAATACGGCAATGACGCTATGGTGATCTATGTGCATCATCAGCCATTTTTTCAGGTACGGATTTGTTTCTGGAATCCGGCCAGTGGCATGAAAAAACCAGATGAAATCTTCGATGTGTATCAGTCGGCCCATGACCATAACTTTGCCTTTTTGACGACCAACTATTACGGGCCGGGTTATGTATCAGGTTTTTACCAGTATCAGTATCGGGATGACCTGAGTGCTGGTGACGCTGTTGAGCTGACGCATCTGGTTGATCATCAGTTGACACCAGGTCAGGTGGTTTTTTATGAACCGAGCAAAGATGTGCATCTGCAGGTGGCGCCAACCGGCTTCAGCGTGAGTCTGAATCTGATGTTTGGTCTGAATGATCGCCAGCAGTTTGTGTTTGATCTGAAACAGCATAAGGTACAGGAAGTGGTGCTGAGCAGTAATCAGACTGCGGCCCAGTTTGCCAGCGAGATTTATGCGCTGTTGTAAACTCTGGCTGCTGGTCCTGCTGATACAACTGAGCGCCGGTTGCAGTGTACTTGGCAAGGTAAAACAGGCGACGGTGGAGGCGGGGGCTGCCAGCTGGAAAGCACAGCCGCTGGCATTGCGACAGCAGTATCCACAATGGATACAAAGCGTCTATTTTACCGCTGAATTGCAAACCTCTGACATCCGGCAGTGGCGTTTGCACCTGCTTAGCCAGCGGGAGCTGGGGCCCTCTGCTGCCACTGCAACAGCGGAATTAGTCTATCTGGCCGGGGGGGAGCTACAGGCGAAAGCATTTGCGCTGAGTCTGCAGCAGGTCGATGCGCCGGATCCAAGCCACAATTATCATCGTTACACCTATCAGTTTGGTGCCGAAGCAGCCACTTTTTATCAGACCTATTTGCAGCAACGCTTTGCCGGTGAGGCCAAGCCGCTGCAGCTGTATTATTTGCAGCCATTATTCAAAGCCAATGCGCTGGATTTGAATGCAGTTATTCGGGTGGAATATACGCTGTTGCCTGAATATGGTGAAAAGACAGTCGGCGAGCTGATGCGGCTGATGTTTAATTTACGGGAGCGCGACTGGGTTGAGTTCTGCCAGAGTCCCCGTTACCTGTATGATAAAAGTTCAGCTTGTGGTGATGTACAGATCACCGAATCGATACCTGCAGGGGACGTTACAGCGCCGACACATTAGAAGGTGCTCTGCCACCTGACGATGGCCGTGCCTTTGTGGGCCCATTGTTTTCTGCAAAAAACAATCCGTTGCCGATTGTCCGATATCCGCGTGAACGGGCATGGGGTAAAATGCCGGTTTTACCGGCCCTGCGGTTTTATATCGGATAAAACGCCCGCGCTGCCGGCACCAGGCGAATCTACTCATGTCACTGACGCGCGAACAGAAAATCGGCGGTGCTTTTGCCGCCACTGCTTACACCTTGTGGGGGATAGCCCC
>CBFGPY010000085.1:0-7908 GCA_965650755.1 uncultured Chromatiaceae bacterium
GCCATCACAGTGCTGTTGGTGTATGTGGTGCTTGGCATCAGCATTATTGGCATCAGCCTGATGCCGCTGCTGTGGTTCGTGACCGTTGTGTTGTATGTGCTGGCAGCGAAAAGCGCCACCGAAGGCCAGATCTTCCGCTTCCCGCTGACCTGGCGTTTGTTGCAATGATGCTTCAGGGTTTGGCGTACAACCACAACACGGCCTGGCGGAACTCAGCCGCCCAGGCTGCTTCGTTATGCTCCGCATCAGCTGACAGGCTGAACTGGCGTTGTCCCGCACTTGCCGGCAGCTTGTCAACCGCCTCATAGACCTGCTGCGCTTGCGTTGCCATCTCGCCGCCTTCACTGCCGCCGACATAAAAATACCAGCGGGCATTAGCCGGCACCGGGCTTTGCTGATAGCGGTCTACTTGCTCGGCGGTGATCCAGTAAGATGGTGAAAAAATACCGATTTTGCTGAAAGTGTCTGCGGCTTCCAGCGCGGCAAAATGACTAAATAATCCCCCCATAGAACTACCCATAATGCCGGTATTCGCCGCATCCGGCAGCGTGCGGTAATGGCTGTCGATATAAGGTTTCACCACATCGCGCACCAAGGCCAAATAAGCGTTGGCTTCGGATTTGCCATATTCGGCATGGTCCAGCGGATTGAGCTCTGTCATGCGGTGCTCGCCACCGTTGTCGATGCCAACCACTATTAATTCGAGTTTCCCCTCCCCCGCCAGCTGATTCAGGATCTCATCGACCTGCCATTCGCCGGCGTAGGCAGTGCTTTTATCAAACAAATTCTGGCCATCGTGCATATAAAGCACCGGGTAGCGTGCGGTGCTGTTGGCATAATCCGGTGGCAGATAAAGCCGGACAGTCCGTTGCCGGTTCAGGCCGGGCATAGTGAAAGGCTGGGTCAGCACAGTGACATTGGCGGCCGCACTGGGCGAGCGATCCGGCTCTGGTGTACAGCTGGCGCAAACCAGCAATACAGCGATGAGATAAAACGGGTTTTTCATGGCGAATGCCTGCTGCGGAAAGATACAACCAGCCTACCGCAGCAGTGTAAAATTCACCAGTCAGATCAGAAGCGGTAACCCAGGCTTAAACGGAAGGTGTCCGCCTGAAGCTGGTCTTTTTTAAATAAATGAATCACTTCTGCCCGGCCAAACCAACGCTCGTTAAAGTTCTGCTCCAGACCCAGCCCCAACAGGGCGTGCAGCTGATTGTCATCTGCGGAGGTTGTTTTGTTATTGACGGTGATATGGGCCTGATGGTTCAGCTGACTGGCGCCGGCGCGATAAAACAGCTGTACCCCATTGCTGAGGTTGGTTTTCCCCAATACCGCCAGCGTCACTGCCGTGGTGTCTAACCCAACAGTGATACCGCCTTCGCTTTCTTCTTTGTCAAACAGCTGTTCAGCGGTCAGTTCAGCACTCCACTGCTGATCGATGACATAACCCAGACCCAACTGATAACCGCTGTCACTCAGGTCAAAAGGCTCACCAGTGCGGCTATATTGCAGACCCGCAGTGCTGTAAAAATCAGTTGCAGCTAAGGCCTGACCTGTGGCTCCAGCCAACAAGATTGCGGCAATTAACATCTTTTGCATAAAAACTTCCTTTTAGGGGACAAAAATCGGCGGCAACCAGACCCTAAAAACGACAACCAGAACAAGTTGTTGCAGCGTCATCCAGCCCGAACAACCGAATATCCGCACTTTTAACCGAAATTCACATTTATCTGCAGTAGCGCCCAGCCGTTTGGCATGCTGTATTCAACAAATACCCGGTAGAACCGAAGGAGTGAACCATGAATGAAGTGATGCAAGCTTTTCAAAACGCCAGCCCGATGTTTTGGGCCACGATAATTCCACTGGTATTGTTTATCTGGTTTTTGCCGGTGATCCTGGCGGCATTTTTTAACCGGCCACACCTGAAATACATCGCTATTGCTGCGGTGCCGGCTGGCATGTCGTTTATTGCCTGGGGCGCGTTGTTGGTCTGGGCCTGCAGCGGCAAAGTTACCGGCCGTTTTGCGCAAAAGTTTAATGACCTGCCGAAGTCACCACAGTAAGCATTTCAGTAAAACAAAAAGGGCGCTATCCAGCGCCCTTCTTGTTTTCCCCTGAGTCTCAACTGACTTTAAATTTGCCGACCAGACCAAACAGCATCTGCGCCAACGAGCTGATTTCATTGGACAACTGGTCGTTCTTTTTCGCCACTTCACCGGCCGCCAGCGCCTGATCATTCAGCGCATACAGATTTTTGCTGATTTCTTCCGACACTGTGGTTTGCTGCTCTGTCGCCGCAGCGGTGCGGACCGCCATATCATTCACCTGCAAACTGGACTGCATAATGTCCTGGAACACCTGCGCGGCCTGAGCAAAATTGCCGACCGTCAGGTCCGCATTGCCTTTGCCGCTGCCGATAGCCTGCCGCGATTCAGTCACCCGCAGATGCAACTGTTCAATCATCTGCTGAATATGATTAGTGCTTTGTTGCGTGCGGGAGGCCAGCGTACGCACTTCATCGGCCACCACGGCAAAGCCGCGACCATGTTCACCGGCCCGCGCCGCTTCAATCGCCGCATTCAGTGCCAATAAGTTGGTCTGATCGGCAATGCTGCGGATAACTTCCAGCACCGAAGAAATGGTCGAAGAGCTTTGCTCCAGCTCTTCCGCAGCGCCGAGCGCCTGATCCACGTCCCGGGTTAAGTTCTGCATGCTGCTGTTGACCACTTTGACCACTTCGAGGCCCTGGCCGGCGCTGCGTTTGGCCTGTTCTGACACCTGCGCCGTGTCGGTTGCCACCTGCGCCATTTCTTTATTCGCCATCGCCATTTCGTGCACAGCGCTGACGATAGAATCGGATGCCATATTCAGCGACTGGGTGATAGCACTGGTGCGGTCTGCCGATTCTGACAAATGGCCGGTTAACTGACTGAGCTGATTGGCCTGGCGCAAAATCGCCGCGATCATTTCGCATTGTTTACTGATAAAGTTATTGAATTCATTGGCTAAATCAGCCACTTCGTCTTTGGTGTCTATGTGCAGGCGGGCAGTTAAATCACCATCGCCATTGGCAATATCACTTAGCCGGGCAGATAAAGTGCGGATTTGTTCGGCCAGCTTTTTCGGCCCCTGATAGCTGAACCAGCCGGCAATGATCAGCAACAAAAACGACAGGCCATAGACCCAGAGTTTGGTGGTCGCGATGCTGCTGCTGAGCTCCGCTTGTTCCTGCTCGGAGCGCGCCAAAGCCGCTTCTCCGGCTTTATCTAACACATCACGCAATGCAGCAAACTCAGTTTGCTCCTGCGCCGCCAATGCGTCTTTTTGTGCAGCATCCTGATTGTCGAGCAAGGTCACGGCGCTTTGTTGCCAGCGACTGAACTGCGCATCAAAGCCGGAAAACCGGCCGGTGACATCCGGGTAGGCTTTGAGCAGGGCTAAATATTGGTCAAAGCGCTCTTTGACCTGGGCCGCATTATCATCAAAGTCTTTGCGCTCGGCGGCAGGATCACCGGTACCGGCCAGCAAATGAGTGGTTGCGAGCTTGGCCTGATAAGCATCACGGTCGGCATTTAACACTAACGAAATAGCTTTTAAGAAATTTTCCGCCTGCACTTCCAGTGCTCTGTGTTGCATGGAAATTAAGCTGCTGAACATCAACATCACAGTGAGCAGGCTGACGCCTAACATCACCACCGGGATACTGCTTTTTACTCTGATACTTTGCCAGTTCATCTTGCTTGCCTCTGTCCTGAAAATTGCGGGAAAACACGCCGTTGGGTGTTTTACTTATAAGGTACAAACAGTATGGTCGCCGATATAGGATTCTGCCAAATCTACTCCCAAATCAGTCAGATGCGATATGATGCGCTTTTGTATCTGCCACAGCCAAATTACGGAGAGCGCGCAGGTGAGAACAGCAGCCAATTCCGCCACGCTCGGTGACCTGAACGCCAGATTATTGCTGGGTGCGGTGCGCCGGCGGGGTCAGGTATCCAGGCCGGAACTGGCCAGTGAACTGGGGCTGTCGCTGCAGGCAGTAACGCGGATAGTCGCCGGCTTGTGCCGCGACGGACTGCTGCAAAGTTGCGGTAAAAAAACCTTAGGCGTGGGCCAACCCACCCGGTTTTATCAGCTGGTACCGGACGCGGTATTCAGCATCGGTATTCAATTACAACGCACCCGGCTGCAACTGGTGCTGACCGATTTCTGTGGCAATATTCTCATCCGCCAACACTGCCCGTTCGACAACTGGTCACCACAACAGGTCCAGGCTGCGCTCAGGCAACAAAGCCGGCAGTTATTGACGCAATTATCCGCATTACAGCAGGAACGGCTCTGTGGTATTGGTCTCGCCATGCCCTGGTTTGCCGGCAACAGTCAGTTTGCCGCGCGTTTATATCCGCAGCTGGACGAATGCGCGCTGCAGCAGTTGCAGCAGGCATGGCAAGATGTTGATTTAGCTGCTGATTTACAGCAAGAGCTACAAATCGACGTCTATCCGGAAAACGACGGCTCGGCCGCCGCCGCAGCAGAGTTATGGCTAGGCAAACCAGCCGCAACAGATTTTGTGTATTTGTATCTGGACCAGCTGCCGGCCGGCGGCTTAGTGCTAAACGGCCAGCTCTGGCGCGGCCGGCATGGCAATGCGGCACACCTGGCGGTACTGCCGGTGCTTGATGGCAAGTTGTTGCTGCAACAACCGGACGCCCTGAATATCAGCAGAAGCCTGCAGGCTGCGATCGCACTATTGGATATCCCGCTGGTCATTATCGACAGCAGCAAAGACCGGGACCTCAGCCTATTGCTGACAGAGATCCGGCAGCAGCTGGCACAGTGGCCGGCGCTGGGCTTGCTGGCGCCACAGCTGCAACAAGGCAGCCTCGGTAGCGACGCCATGCTGCTCGGCGCCGCCATGCTGCCGCTGTATCAAGCCTATGCGGCCGATCGCACTGTTTTGTAACCTTTAAGCCCGGCCGCTTGTTAAGCCTGAGCCGGCTGACTTACGCCACTCTTGTGCCGCCGAAACCGGCTTAACATCAGATACACCGCAGGCGTGCTGTACAGCGTAAACAGCTGGCTCAGCAATAAACCACCGACGATGCTGATGCCCAGTGGCTGCCGCAGTTCTGAGCCTTCGCCCATGCCAAGCAGCAGCGGCACTGCACCCAGCATCGCCGCGCAGTTAGTCATCAGAATAGGTCGCAGCCGCTGCTGACCGGCCAGCACTATGGCTTCAAGCGGTGACAAACCCTGCTGGCGCTCTGCTGCTAAGGCAAAATCGACCAGCAAAATAGCGTTTTTCATCACAATGCCAATCAGCAGGAATAAACCAAGCTGCGCAATCAGGTTCAGTGGTGTGTCAGTAAAATATAGCGCCAGCAAAGCGCCAAGTGCGGTACAGGGCAAAGTCGACAAAATCACCAGTGGCTGCAACGTGCTTTCGTACAAAATGCCGAGCAGCAGATACACCGCCAGCACCACACCAATAAACAACCAGAGCTGGTCGCCCTGGCTAAATACGGCGTTACGCTGGTCTTCACCGTTGATGGCATAAATCGCTGTCGGCACCATCAGTTCGGCCAGCATCCGGTCGAGCGCCGCATCAGCCTGCTGCGCGCTGACGCCTTCAGCTAAGGCATAACCGATGCCTTGCGCCGCGAACTGGTTATCCCGCCGGATGCGGTCATTCGACAGCCCATACTGATAACTGGCGATGGCGCTTAACGGCACCCGTTCACCGCGGCTATTAATCAGCTGCAGTTGTTTCAGCACTTCCGGCTGCGCTGTGTAGCCGGGCAATAACTCCATCACCACCCGGTACTGGTTCATTTCGTCATACAGTGTCGCGACCTGACGCTGCGAAAACGAGTTATTCAGCAAAGTCGCCACAGTGCGCATATCGACACCAAGCCGCTGCGCCGCTTCACGGTCGATATTCAGCACAATTTGCTGCGTGTCTTCGCCACCCGGCGTATTGACGTCGACCAGCTCCGGCAGTTCCTGCATTGCTTTGGCGATTTTCTTCGACCAGCTTTTCAGCAGTTTTAAATCACCCGACATCAGCAGCAATTCATAATCGGAACTGGCAAAAGGCGATGCCAGGCGGATGTCCTGATCCACACTTAAAAACATCATGCCACCGGGAATTTTCGGCGCGCCGGCGCGGATACGGTTCACCACTTCCTGCGCCGAAATGCCGCGCTCTTCCAAAGGTTTTAACCGGATGCGCAGGAACGAGTTACTGGTGCCCATCTGGCCGCCACTGGCGCCTGTAACATCGGCAATCGCCGGGTCTTTCAGTAAATATTGCCGGTAAGCTTCGATTTTTGGCTGCATCAGCTGATAAGAAAAACCATCATCGCCACGGACAAAACCATTGAGCTGACCGGTATCCTGCTCCGGCAACATACCACCGGGCAAAGTGCGGAATAACCAAACCGAAGCCGCAAACAGCGCCAGCAATAACACACCTACGGCATACCGATAACGCAATACCGCCCGCAAACTACGCTGATAACCGGCCTGAAAGCGCTGGAAAAAACCATCCTGCTGTGTTTTGACGCCTTCGCGTACCATCAGCCGCGCTGACAAACCCGGCGTCAGCGTCAGCGACACCAGCAGGGAAATTAGCATGGCGCCAACCAGCGTGATCGAGAATTCACGGAACAGCCGCTCGACTAATCCGCCCATAAACAGAATGGATAAAAACACCACCACCAGCGCCAGGTTCATCGCAATCAGCGTGACGCCGACTTCACTGGCGCCGCGCCGTGCCGCGCTGAGCGGCGACATGCCCTGCTCCAGGTGACGTTTGATGTTTTCCACGACGACGATGGCATCGTCGACCACTAAACCCGCAGCCACTATCAGCGCCATCACTGACAAATTATTCAGCGAAAAACCAAAGGCATACATCACACAAAAAGCGCCGATGAGCGACACCGGAATGGCCAAAGTCGGGATCAGCGCCACGCGGATACTGCGTAAAAACAGCAGCACCACGGCCACCACCAGTCCAATCGACAACAACAAACTGAACTGTGCTTCATCTAAAGTCGCGCGGATCACCGGGCTGCGGTCCATCACCACGGCCAGTTTCGAGCCTTCAGGAATGAGCGCTTCCAGTACCGGCATCTGCTGATAAATCGCATCGATAGTCGCAACGATATTGGCGCCACTGCGCCGGCTGATTTGTAAAATCACCGCTGGCTTGTCGTTGTGAAACCCGGCGCTGTAACGGTTTTCTGTCGAATCACTGACAATCGCCACATCTTTTAAGCGAATGGCTGCCTGATTGACGTATTTAATTACCAAATCGCCGTAATCATCGGCGTTCCTAAGTGTCTGACTCAGGTTGATTTGCCAGCGTAAATCGTCTTGCTCCAAAGTGCCGATCGGCAGATTAGAATTGACTGCGCTGATGCTGCTTCGCACTTCATCGAGCGCAATACCATATTGGCTTAAAAGCGACGGATTCAGTTGCACCCGCACTGCCGGTAACGACGAACCTGTGACTTCCACTTCGCCAACGCCCTGAATTTGGGCGATTTTCTGCGCCAGAATAGTTGCCGCAGTGTCGTACAACGCCGACGCCGGTAAGCTGTCACTCGACAGCGCCAGCGCCATTACCGGCATTTGCGACGGGTTCATTTTGCGGTAAGTCGGATTGCCCGGCATGCCGGCCGGTAACTGGCCACGTACTGTGTTGATGGCGGCCTGCACTTCGCGGGCGGCCTCGTCGACATTACGGTCTAAGTCAAACTCCAGCCGGATCTGCGTCGAGCCCTGATTACTGCTGGAACTTAACCGGCGCAAACCAGCGATAGTGCCAAGCTGACGCTCCAGCGGTGTGGCGACTGTTGCCGCCATCGCTTCCGGGCTCGCGCCCGGTAAACTGGCAGTCAC
>CBFGPY010000086.1:0-7907 GCA_965650755.1 uncultured Chromatiaceae bacterium
GTTAAACGGCACTGTGATCGCGGAAAAAACCGCGGCACCTTACAGCAGCAGCTGGACTGCGGTCGCTGGCAATCAGCAACTGACAGTGCGGGTCATTGATAATCTCGGTGGCCAGAGCGAAGCCAGCATCATGTTTAGTGTGACCAGCAGTCCAACCGGCCATGCCGCCTGCCGGCCCGATGGTTTGTACCAGACACCCGGCCTCGATGTGCCCTATTGCACTATTTACGACCAGCAGGGCCGGGAGAAAATGGGCGCTGACCATCCGCGCCGCATCATCGGTTATTTCACCAGTTGGCGTACCGGCAAAAACGGCCAGCCGTCCTACCTTGCTCATAACATTCCGTGGGACAAAGTCACCCATCTGAACTACGCCTTTGCTCATGTCGATGCGCAACATAAAGTGTCGGTTGGCAACCCGCAGGCGCCGGACAATGCCGCGACGAATATGGAATGGCCCGGTGTCGCCGGCGCTGAAATGGATCCGCAGTTCAGCTATAAAGGCCACTTTAACCAGCTGAATAAATTCAAAAAACAGCATCCGGGCGTAAAAACCCTGGTGTCGATTGGCGGCTGGGCCGAAACCGGTGGTTATTTTGATGCCAACGGTAACCGCGTCGCCAGCGGCGGTTTTTACACCATGACGACCAATGCCGACAATTCCGTCAATGTGACCGGCATCAACACCTTTGCCGACTCTGTGGTCAGTTTCCTGCGCACCTATGGTTTTGATGGCGCCGATATCGACTACGAGTATCCGTCCAGCATGAAAGACTCCGGCAATCCGGATGATTTTGCCATCTCCAACGCCCGGCGCGCCGGCCTGATGGCGTCTTATCAGGTGCTGATGAAAACGCTGCGGGAAAAGCTCGATGCGGCTTCAGTCGCTGACGGCAAACACTATTTACTGACTATCGCCTCGCCATCCAGCGGATATCTGCTACGCGGCATGGAAGTGTTCCCGGTCACGCAATATCTGGATTACGTCAACATTATGAGCTATGACCTGCACGGCGCCTGGAACCAGCATGTCGGTCCAAATGCTGCTTTGTTTGACGACGGCCGCGACAGCGAATTACTGGTGTGGAACTACTACCAGAGCGCGCAGTATCAGGGCCTTGGTTACCTGAATACCGACTGGGCTTATCACTATTTCCGCGGTGCCATGCAGGCCGGCCGCGTCAATATTGGTGTGCCTTATTACAGCCGCGGCTGGCAGAATGTCACGGGCGGCACCAAAGGCTTATGGGGAAAAGCGGCGCAGCCGAATCAAAACCAGTGTCCGCCCGGCACCGGGGGTTCACCGCAAAACCAATGTGGCGCCGGCGCAGTCGGCATCGACAATCTGTGGCATGACAAAAACAGCCTGGGGGCTGAAGTACCGGCTGGTTCGAATCCGCTGTGGCACACCCGCAACCTGCAACTGGGCAAAGCTGGTTCTTATGCCACCGCTTATGGCCTGGATCCGGCTACAGATCCAACTGACCGGCTGACCGGCGTCTATCAGCTGCAATACGACCCGACCCTGGTCGCCACCTGGTTGTGGAACGAAACGAAAAAAGTGTTTTTGTCAGTCGAAGATGAAGAAAGTATTCAGCAAAAAGCCAACTACATCGTCAATAAAGGCATTGGTGGCGTGATGTTCTGGGAGCTGGCCGGCGACTACAGCTATGACGCGGCCAAAGCCGAGTATGGCATGGGCAGCGACCTCACCAACATCTTCTACCAGACCTTTAAAACCGCCACACCTTATGGCAATAAACGCGACCCAAAACCGCTGCCGGCGCAAAGCCTGGATCTGCAGGTCAAGATTGACGGCTTTAAACTCGGCGATGCCAACTACCCAATCAATCCGAAACTGACGCTGAGCAACAAATCCGGCCAGACCATTCCGGGCGGCGCCAAAATCAGCTTTGATGTGCCAACCGCCAGCGGCGATAACTTCACCGACCAAAGTGGTTATGGCACTAAGGTCAGCCAAAGTGGCCGCAACAGCAGTGGTAATAACATCGGCGGTATTCAGAACGACTTCCACCGCGTCGAACTGACTTTACCTTCACACAGCCCACTGGCAGCCAACGCCAGTACCAGCCTCACGCTGAATTATTACCTGCCCATTCCGATGCCGTCGAACTGGCGGGTTAGTGTCGGCAGCCAGAGTTTTGCACTGAAACAGGAATATCCGCAGTTACCTGCCGGCACTATCAGTGGGGGGGATTCTGGCGGCAGTTGCGCCGGCGTGCCAACCACAGTCAATGACTATCCGAACTGGCCACGCGGCACTTATGCCGCTGCCGGCGACTATCTGCGCCATCAGGGCAAAATCTACAAAGCCAACTGGTGGACGCAGTCGGTGCCTGGCGCCGATGGCAGTTGGACTTTTGTTTGCGACAAGGCATGACCCTTTTGATTCAGCACAGACAGACCGCCCGCGCGGTCTGTCATCACAGGAGAACATATCATGCATAAGTTTTTATCCGGCGCCGGCACCCTCTTGTTACTACTGGCCGCCCAGAGCGCACAGGCGCACGGTTATGTCGATTATCCCAAAGCCCGCCAGCAAATATGTAAAGACGACGGCGGTTACTGGTGGCCGGCTGACGGTTCCGGCATCCCGAATCTGGCCTGTCGTGCTGCTTACCAGCAATCCGGCGGCTACATGCTGACGCAACACCATGAATATTCAGTCAATGTGCCGGATTATCACAATCAGACCGCAGTACGCGCCGCCGTGAAAAATGGCCTGCTGTGCGCCGGTGGTGACAGCCGTAAAGCCGGTATGGATCTGCCGTCCGCACACTGGCAGCGCACAGTGATTGACCTGCAAACCACGTCACAGCTACGGGTACGTTTTCGCGCCACCACACCACACAACCCCAGTTTTTGGCAGTTTTATTTGTCAAATCAGGGCTTTGACGCGGCAGCCGCACCACTGAGCTGGGAGCAACTGACGCTTATTCACCAGCAAAACGATGTACCGGCAGTCAGTGGCTATTATGAAATTGATGTGCCGATGCCGAAAAACCGCAGTGGCAACGCCGTGTTGTATACGCGCTGGCAGCGGCAGGATGTGGTCGGCGAAGGTTTTTACAACTGCTCAGATCTGCAATTCAGTAACGGCGACAGCAACAGTGGCAGCTGGCATGACAAAGGTGCTTATTTAACGGCTACACAGCTTGGCAAAGCCGGTGAAACGGCATTGTTACGGGTGTTTGACGCCAATGGGGCGGAACAACTGCAAAAATCGCTGTTGATCAGCGCAAGCAATCAGACCGGCCAGCACTGGGCGCTGGAACTGGCGCAGCAGGTCAATACCCTACACAGTGATCTGCTGCAAATTGGTGTGCTCAGCAACGGTCAAATCAGTCTGCAGCAACCCATTGGCAGCAACAGATTTTATCTGAAAAATGCCACAGGTTATGTCAATCTCGACTTAAAACCGGCGCAAAACGGCCAGACTTGCGGCGGCGTAGACCCGGCGAAAATCTACGCCTACCCAAACTGGCCACGCAAAGACGAAGCCAACAGACCAAGTTTTGCCAGCAGCGGCGATTACATGTCGGATGCCGGCAAATTGTATCAGGCGAAATGGTGGACGCAGAGTAAACCCGGCAGTGACGGCAGCTGGCAGTTTGTTTGTAGCATCAGTAGCCCTGGCTGAGCAAAACCCTGTTGCGATACGGGCGCAGGGATGCGCCCGTTTTTTAGATTTATATGCTGTTTTACTGGATATATTTTCATTAACATTGCTAAAGAAACCATCGCAAAAACACATTTGCCGCTGAATCAAAGTCTTATCAAAACAGCTTTGCACAATATAAAATCCAGCCAAATAATTGTTGGATATTTATCCACTTTTCCATTAAAGTACGCGCCAATTCCCTTACCCCGTTCAGCGGCTGCGGCTTGCGATCTGCAAACTGCAGGCTGGCGGTTATACTGCAATCTGTCATACCGCTGTCATGCAAACTGCTTATGACTGAGCGATGACCTGGCACAGCGCCGCTGAGCCACTATTACAGAAGGACACAAACAGAGCGTGCGTACTACTGAACTTGTTGATGGATTCCGCCAGTCGGCCCCTTATGTCAATGCACACCGTGGCAAAACCTTTGTGGTGATGCTGGGCGGCGAAGCCATTACGCAACCTGGTTTTCGCAGTATTATCAACGACATCGCTCTGCTTAATACCCTAGGCATCAAGATTGTGCTGGTGTATGGTGCCAGACCGCAGATCAATGATGCGCTGAACCTGGCCGGTTTAACCGCTCAGTACCACAATCGCATCCGCGTGACCGACGACGATTCCTTCCAGCTGATTAAACAGGTTGCCGGCGCATTGCAGCTGGATATCACCGCCCGGTTGTCGATGAGTTTGTCCAATACGCCAATGCACAATGCCCAAATCAACGTGGTCAGTGGCAACTTTGTCATCGCACAGCCACTGGGCGTTGACGAAGGCGTGGATTATTTCCACAGCGGTAAAGTGCGCCGCATCGACGTGGCCGGTATCCGTCGCCAGCTCGACCAAAACTGTATCGTACTGATGGGACCTATTGCGGCATCGGTCACCGGCGAAAGTTTTAATCTGACCGCAGAAGAGATTGCGACTCAGGTCGCCATTAAACTCAAAGCCGACAAAATGATTGGCTTTAGCGATGATGGCGGCATTATCGACGAAGATGGTGAAATTATCGCGGAATTAATGCCTAATTTCGCTGAAACCATGCTGCAACAGCTGGAGCAGGGTCAACGCGCCTGTACTTCGACATTGGCCTTTTTACATGCCGCTATTACCGCGAGCCGCGCTGGTGTGTCGCGTTGCCATCTGGTCAGCAGCACAATGAACGGCGCTTTGTTACAGGAACTGTTCTCACGGGATGGTATCGGTACGCAAATTGTCACCGAAGCAGCAGAACGGCTGCGCCTTGCCACTATTAATGACATCGGCGGCATCCTGGATTTAATCCGGCCGCTGGAGCAACAGGGTTTGCTGGTGCGCCGCTCGCGCGAGCAGCTGGAAATGGAAATCGACCAGTTTGTCGTCATTGAACGCGACGGCCTGGTGATTGGCTGTGCAGCTTTGTATCCGTTCCCTGAGGAAAATGTCGGTGAATTCGCCTGTCTGGCGGTGCACCCGAATTACCGCGACGCCGACCGCGGCAGCCTGCTGTTAAAACATATCATCGGCCTGGCCCGCCAGCGTAAGTACTACACGCTGTTTGCACTGACCACCCGCAGCATCCACTGGTTCCTCGAACACGGCTTTGAGCTGAAAGACGTTGCTGATCTACCAGCGAAAAAACAACAGCTGTACAACTATCAGCGCCGTTCCAAAATTCTGGCGCTGGATTTGACCTGATCCGGGTCAGTTCCCGCACTGACAAGACAACCTCCGGCACGCCGGAGGTCGTGTCAAAGACATCAGCACCAGCCATCACCACGTCGTCTCCACCAGTACCATATGCTGTACCACTGCGGCCAATTGAAAATTTTCCGGCCGGCCATATATTGATTTCAGCTTTTTTGCAGCCTGATTTTTTGCGGAATGTCCCGCAGCCTGGAGCCAGAGTCAGCCTGAACTGAATCCCTTTTGCCGGACCATCCAGCCCGGCTCGCTCGGCCACCACGTTGCGGGTTTCCAAGATGTTTCAATCTGAAAAGGAGACCTTATGCTGGAAGTTCATCAACTATCCCGGCGTTATGACGACTATGTCGCGGTCAAACCTGTCAGTTTCACCATTCATGCCGGTGAAATCGTCGGTTTGCTCGGTCATAACGGCGCCGGTAAAACCACTTTAATGAAAATGCTGTCGGGTTATCTGGAGCCACACTCAGGATCTGTGCGGCTGGACCAGACCGACCTCGCCACATCCGCCAAACTGCTACAACGTCAGCTCGGTTATCTGCCGGAAAACCTGCCGGTGTATCAGGACATGCTGGTGGCGGATTACCTCGATTACGCAGCCAGCCTCAAAGGCCTCAGCGGCGCTGACAAAGCACAGGAAATTAAGCGGGTGATGCAGGCGACCGATATCAGCGCCAAAGCGCTGCAAAAAGTATCGACTCTCTCGCGTGGTTATAAACAACGGGTCGGCGTGGCACAGGCGCTGCTCGGCCGACCACGGCTGTTGATCCTGGATGAACCCACCAACGGGCTGGACCCGACACAAACGCTGCAAATGCGCCAGCTGATCAAAGATATTGCCCGCGACGCGACTGTGATTTTGTCGACCCACATCATGCAGGAAGTCACTGCTTTATGTGACCGCGTGCTGCTGTTACAACAAGGCGAATTAGTACTGGATGCCCGTTTAGCTGAGCTGACCGGCCAACAGCTGAGTCTGCACACTTCGCTGGATGAGCAGCAAATCCGGTCATTGCTACCGCAGGTTACCCCCCTTGCACTCAGTGCCTGCCCGGCCCGCGGACACTATCTGTTTGTCCTGCCACAAGCTAAAGACGCCGGTTCTGCAGACCATCAACAGGCGATAGCGGCACTGGCTCGCGCCGTGGTGCAGCAGGGCGGCGATTTATATCAGCTGAGCCTGCAAGGCCAGGATTTAGAAACTCTGTTCGCCCGCCAGGAGGTCGCCCATGCAGCCTGATCATCTGTCTGTGCGCCGGATTTGCCAAAAAGAGCTGGCGCTATTTTTTGCCTCGCCACTGGCCTGGCTGTTTTTATTTGCCTTTATCAGTATTGAGCTCTTTGTATTTTTTTGGGCTGAGGCGTTTTTTGCCCGCAATATCGCCGACGTTCGCCCATTATTTCAGTGGATGCCGCTGTTATTGCTGTTTTTAGCCGCCACATTGACGATGCGGTTATGGAGCGATGAAAGACGCAGCGGTACGCTGGAGCATATTCTGACCAGTCCACAACCACTGTGGCATTTTATCGCCGGTAAATTTATAGCTTGTGTCCTGCTGTTGCTGCTGGCGCTGATCTTAACTTTACCAATCCCTGTCACCGTCAGCCTGCTGGCTGAACTCGACTGGGGCCCCGTCCTGAGCGGTTATCTGGCGGCTTTGCTCTTAGGCGCGGCTTATCTGGCGATGGGGCTGTTTGTCTCGAGCCGGACCGACAACGCTATTGTGGCGCTGCTGGGTGCAGTGCTGCTGGGCCTGCTGTTTTACTTGCCGGGTTCCAGTCTGCTGGCTGGCCTGGTCAGCGCCGACGTCGCGGCGGTATTGGGACAAATCAGCACCAGCAGCCGCTTTGACGCCATCACCCGTGGTGTGATTGATTTGCGGGATCTGTATTTTTATCTGTCACTGGTGGCAGTATTTCTGGCCTTAAACGCACTGATGCTCGAGCGCGAACGCTGGGCACGTGAGCGCCGTCTAACTCCGGCGCAGTGGGCGAAAACAGCGCTGACCGGCCTGATTGCGGCCAATTTTATCGGTGCCAACTTCTGGCTGAGCCAGTTGCCGCAACTGCGGCTCGATACCACGGCCGGTGCGCAGTATTCGCTGTCAGAAGTCAGTAAACGGCAGCTGGCCGGCCTGAAGGAACCTTTACTGATCCGCGGTTATTTCTCTGCCAATACTCACCCTCTACTGGCGCCGCTGGTGCCACAGCTGCAGGATTTATTAAAGGAATATCAGGTGGCTGGCCGTGGCAAAGTAAAATTGGAGCTGGTAGACCCGACGACAGACGCCGAGCTGGAACAACAGGCCAATCAGCAGTATCAGATTGAGCCTGTGCCCTTTCAGGTCGCGGACCGGCATCAGTCGGCTATTGTCAGCTCCTACTTCCATGTGCTGCTGCAATACGGCTCCGAGCATAAAGTGCTGAGTTTCAGGGATTTTATTGATGTGAAAACCCAGGGCGAAGCTGACTTGCAAGTGCTGCTGCGCAACCCGGAATACGATATCAGCCGGCAAATCAAAAAACTGCAGGCACAATA
>CBFGPY010000087.1:0-7761 GCA_965650755.1 uncultured Chromatiaceae bacterium
TGGCTTTGAGCAACTCTTTAGCATCCATATCGGACAGATATTTACTGCAATAGACTAAGCCGTTGCCGACCCGGCTTTGCAGCGGAATACGCCATTGCCAGCCGGCCGGATGGGAAATCGAGCGGGTGTAAGGCACCGGTGTGCCATTTGACACTGTTTGCACCGCGACGGCACTGTCACACGGCAGCCAATGCGTCCAGTCGTCATAGCCAGTCATTAACGTCTGTTCAATCAACAGGCCACGAAAGCCGGTACAGTCGATAAACAAATCGCCTTCCAGCAGTTGGCCGGATTCCAGCAACAGCGCTTTGATAAAACCATTGTGCGGATGTTGCTGCTCATACACATGTTGTTGTACCTCAGCGATTTTGCCTTCGATGCGTTTGACGCCATGGGTTTCAGCGATGCCCCGCAGGAATTTGGCGTACAGGCTGGCGTCAAAATGATAAGCATGATTCTGATCCTGCCCTGCGAGCGCCGCAAAACGGCCTTCACGCGCGGCCAGATGCTCAGCGCAATAATCGCCAATCTCGGAGGCTAACCCCATTTCACGGCCTTTAAGCCAAAAATGCTGAAAACCACAGGCCCAGCAGTCTTTACCCAAAAAACCAAAGGAGTGCAGATAGTCTTTGCCGACATCGCGCCAGTTTTCAAACATGATGCCGAGTTTAAAAGTGGCATTGGTTGCAGCCATCATGTCGGCTTCGTTGATATTGAGCAGGCGATGGTACAGATGCAAAGTCGGAATAGTCGCTTCGCCGACGCCGACAGTCCCGATCTCGTCGGACTCAATCAGCGTCACATCCAGCTGTTTGCCCAGCAGTTTGCCAAGCGCTGCAGCGGTCATCCAGCCTGCAGTGCCGCCACCGGCGATCACCACCCGTTGTTTTTTCATCATCTGCATTAGTCCAATCCTGTTGTTTTTATCGTTGTAATTTCTGAATAATCAGGCTTCTGAGCGCCCGCGCCGTGGCTTCATCCAGCGGCTGACGCAACAGTCCCTGCGCCGCTGCCGGCAGTTCAGCACCACCACCGGGTTCGTCAGCGAAAATGTAGTAATCGAATAACGCCTGCCAGGCTTTACGCTGCGCTTTGGGTAAATGCCGGATGCTGAGCATGGCGTTTAATAAGGCGTTATTCGGCCGGCCCAAATAAGCCGGTGTGTCACGCCACCAGTGCGTCAGCAGCAAATTTAACTCGTCCAGCGCTTCGACGTGATGCCACCACATCGACGGCATAAAAAGCACATCACCGGGTGCTAAGGTCACCTGAAAGCCGGCGGCTAACGCCTTAGCAAAACGTGGAAAACGGTTAAAATCCGGTGCGGCAAAATCGACCAGGCTGACATCCTGGCCACCCGGCGCAAACTCCATCGGGCCCGGATATAAATTAGCGACCTGTTCTGGCGCAAATAAAGTAAAGCGGCGATGCCCCACCAGATTACAGGCCAGGTTATGCGGAAAATCATAATGCGCCGCGATGCGGCTTTTGCTGCCGAGCCAGATACTGACCAGCGCCTGCGCAGCGCCGGGTAACAGATTAAGTGGCAACTGATGCTGTTCGCGGATGCCGGGGAAATACTGCCCGACTTCAGTCGACCCCATGTATATCGAAGCGCCACTGGCGCTCAGCGCCGGGTCCAACAGCCGCATGCATAAATCAGCAAAAGCCAGTGGGCCGCCCTGATAGTTAAACCCGGAAAAATCACTGTTGTAGAAGACCCGGCCCTGAGTTTCAGGTGGCAGATAACAGGCACTCACCGGTAAACCAGCGCTGTAACTTTGCAATAACTCCAGCGCGGCCGCCGGGCTTTGTAAACCGGCCAGTGTCAGCGGCCAGTCGCGGCATAACCCACGCAGCACCAGTGGCGCTTCGGCATTGGCTAATATCACCGTGAGCAGAGCCGCGTCCGGCATTGTTGTCATTGTGAGTTCAGCAACCGGCTGCATGTTTTATCATCCCAGCTGTTGGTTTTTCAGCGTGACCAGCTGCCGGATCTGCGCTTGGGACGCAATCATCAGATAAATCGCCTGCAGATAACCCTGCTGATGCAGCTGCGCCAGTGCAACGCCATCGAGATTTGCCAGCTGCTCTTCAGCAATAGTCAGAAAACCAACCAGCTGATGGCTGCTGCCGTCTTTTAACGTGACATTGACCGTTACCGGCTCCAGCAGCTGATATTGCTCCAGCAAATCAACAAAGTTTTTGGCGTCCTGCATACCCAGATGCAGTGTTTCTAACAAACCGGCCATGTCCTGTAAAAATGGCGTTTGCCCGCCATAAGGCAGGAATAACGGCTCGCCCTCAACCTGACTGACCCGCGGATGGTCCAATGCGATATGCAGTACGCGTTGTTCGCGCACCATGCCATCTTCGCGCACTTGCTGGCGGCCGATTAAAAATGGCTGACGGCGCACCGACAGTGGCAAATACTGCTCCTGCCAGCCGTCTTGCAAAAACAGATTCTCGCCATGGCGAAAACCAAACAGCGCGACCGGGTAGATTTGCGGAGTTTGCTGTTGGCTTTGGCTGTCTTTAAAGAAAAACAACGGATAACAGGCGGCACAACTGCGAAACTCCAGCGGGAAAGTCGTCGCAAACCACTGGTTGTCGCCATACTCAGCACCACGCGCCGTGATCACCCGCAGGTCTGCATGGTCGGCGGCATTTAATAAAACGGTATTCGTCATCTGGCAATCCTTCTTATTCTTGCTCTAATTTTGGTGTTTCAGTGCCAGCTGTTGCAGCAATTGCCGGTTATCCGGCAGCAGTTGCTGCAGCCTGGTTAAATCCTGATAATTCTGCGCAAACAACGCGCGGGCACGCGCCTGTTGCGACGGTTTGGCCGGCAAGGTCCGTGTCAGCGCACCCATGCCATACAACACATATTGATAGCTGGCGGCGGGAAACAGCAAATCCTGATAAGCAAAATCGAGTGGTTGCGGCACTTGCTGCTGCCATAACTGCAGCTGGTCCTGCAAAGTCTGTGGAATAGATGCGCTGTCGCGATGCGCCTGCCAATACGGCGTGTCGCGTTTGGACAACACATAATGCAGCTTGAGGAATTCAATGATTTGTTGCCAGTGGCGCAGAAAAGTCCGGTTCATTTTGTCTGCCGCCAGGCCATACAGCGCCGGGTCCAGCGGTAAAGCTGCGGCCAGGGTTTTGGCGCTCCATTCCACCAACGCCAGCGCAGAGGCTTCCAGCGGTTCAATAAAACCAGCCGCCATGCCTACAGCCACACAGTTGTGCTGCCAGCAGCCCTGGCGATAACCCGGCTGAAATTGCAGCTGGCGCGGCTCTGCTGCTGCCGCCAGTTCTGCGCCTGCAGTTTTATGCAGATAATTACGCAGACAGGCCTCGGCTTCAGCTTCGGAGCAATAGTCGCTGGCGTAAACAAAACCCACGCCACGGCGGGTCGGCAGACCGATATCCCAGACCCAGCCACTGTCTTGTGCGGTTGAAATGGTATTGCTGGCAATGGGCGTATCCGCCCCCGGATACGGCACCTGCACCGCCAAAGCGCGGTCGTTAAACAGGATATGTTTGACGCTGGTGAGCGGCGTGTTCAGCGCCTTTCCGAGCAACAAGGATTGCATACCAGTACAATCGACATATAAATCAGCCTGATAGGCACAACTCTCTGAACTGCCAGCCGGCGTCGCCAGCAATTTATCGATGGCGCCGTCAGCGCGCAGCACCACTTGTTTTAGGTGCGCCGGCACATAAGAGACACCGAGTTTGTCCTGGCAATGCCGTTGCAGCAACGCAGTAAATTTACCGGCGTTTAAGTGATAACCATAATTCAGTACCGGCTGATAATCCTGCGCCTGCGGCAGCCTTGGCGCGAAACCGGCACAACTTAGCTGGTACTGTGTGGTGACGGCATCAGCAAAAGCGATATCGCCGGCAAAAGGCAACCAGCAAGCCGCCAGATTAAACTCGGGCCAACCGGCTGGCAGCGTAAATGGATGGAGGTAACTGCTGCCCGGTTCTGTCCAGTCGACAAACAATGAGCCTTGTTTGGCACTGACATCGCAGCAGCGGAAGAATTCAGTTTCAGACAGACCAATCAGCTTTAACGTCTGGCGCATCGAAGGCCAGGTGCCCTCGCCCACACCAATAGTCGGTACGTCTGGCGATTCCAGTACAGTGACCTGGATACGCGGCTGTGCCGCCAGCACGCCTTCATCAAGATTGTGCGAGGCACTCAGCACCGCAGCCGTCAGCCAGCCGGCAGCACCACCACCAACAATCAATACTTCAGTTTTTGCAGGAGGACAACTTGGCATCGGCCTGACCTTTTACAACTAAACATGAGTAGAACATGGCAGATCCCGCAGAATACAGCCGAAAAAAAAGCGCTCTGCAGCATGCAACAAAGTACAGTTGCAAACAAGGGAGCGCTTACAATTCAGCAGGACACTTCCTGTGCACCTGCTGTCTCACTTCATCGTTACCACTTCGCTTAGAAGCTGTAACGGGCACCGATACTGTAACGGGCACCGGCTTCAGTCAGGTTCAGCACCTGCTCTTTGGCCCGGCCATGTACACGGATGTACTCGTCAGTGATGTTCAGCGCTTCCAGATATACAGTTAAGCCTTTGACTTGCGGCAGGTCATAGCTGACCGACGCGTCAATTTGTGAATAGGCTTCAGTGTATTTCGGGTTGGCACCGGTATCCTGACCGCGGGAGTTCAGGAACTCATCACGCCAGTTGTAGGCAATCCGCGCCTGCAGACCATCTTTTTCATAGAACAGGATGGCGTTAGCCGTGTCGCTCAAACCCACCAGCGCCGGCTGGTCTTTCAGGATAAAGTTGTCATATTCGACCCCTGAATCAACCATGGTGTAGTTCAGGATAGTGCCAAAACCGCTCTCGCCAAAGGCGTGCTGGATAGCAAACTCCCAACCGTCGATAGTCTCTTCTTCAGCACCATTCGATGGCGTGTCGATTTTGAAGATCATCGTATTGTCTTCACCGGTTTTACCGCTGATGACTTTACCCGGCACGTTCACACTCGGATCGTTCGGATAATTGGCGAAGATCCAGTTGCGGATCGCCGCGGCATCAGCACCCACCGCCGCTAAAGCTTCACGATACTTCTTGCCATCAGCCGGGTTCGCCAGGTTGTAAATGGTCGAATCCACTTTCAGGTTCGTGATGAAGTTCGTCACGTTTTTGCGGAAATAACCGGCAGATAAGTAACTTGCTTCGGCATAGTACCATTCGGCCGAGAAGTCATAGTTTTGCGATTCCAGCGGTAACAGGCTTGGGTTACCTGATGAGCCGCTGCCGCCTGAACGGTTCGCCAGCGTGCCGACCACAGTACCACCCTGGATAGACACATAATCCGGCCGGCCGATGGTTTCACTGTAGGCTGCCCGTAACATCACATCTTCAACGATTTCGATGTTGAAGTTGATGCTTGGTAACAGGTAATCGTAATCACCCTGTTGCGTCTGGAATTCGCGTTTACCGCTGGCATGCAGCGCAATTTCAGTATCGGCGATCCAGTCGGCGCGATCGTATGCTGCAACGGCAGAAGTGGACGTTACGTCAGTCTGTTCATAACGTAAGCCGACGTGCAAATCATACGGCTTGCCTTTCCAGTCGTTGCGATAGTTGTACTGCACATAAGCCGATTGTGATTCTTCTTCGGTATAGCGGTCAACATCACTGGCGTAGTCAGTCGATGGGCAGAAATCAGTGCCACAATCGCCTTTGCCTTTATAACCAGCCGGTGTATACAGTTTTTCCGCTTGTGCCCGCACCCGTTCAAAATCCCACATGAAGATTTTGTTCAGTACATCAAAGCTCTTGCCGGAAAACGCCGAGAAATTGCCGCCATTGGTCGTGAATTTGTCGTGAATAGTTTCAGCAGGGAACCAGCTTGGGTCTAAATCACCGGCTTTACCCACACCACCCCAGTCATTACGCTGCACATTGACCGATTGCGAATGGTTGTCGACAGTGGTCAACGCGATGCCGAAATCGATACTGGATTCGTCATTCAGGGCGTAATCACCATCTAACTGCACCTGATCAATCTCAGATTTATTACGCGCGCTACCAAACACTGAACCTGTCACACGCATATCTTGCGGCGTTACTGCGTTACCGCCACCGACGGCCAGCACAGGTAAATCGCCGCTGAAATCAGTGGCGGCATAAGTGCGGACAAAACCGGCCGTACTTAAACTGCTGTTAGAGCCATTCGGGCTGTTTGGTTTGTTTTCAGCTTCAGATTTGTGTGCATCAAAGGTCAGGCTCAGCTTGTCGTTAACTTCCCATTCCAGGTTAAAGCCTAACGAACCGCTTTCGTTGCGCACGCCATAGTCACCGGCACCCATTGATAAGTCTTGTTTTGCATCGTAGGTTTCGGAATAAACCAGTGGTGATGACACCGGGCCATCTGTCCAGACGCTGGAAGAAGGCGCGAAGGTAAACCAGGCCGACACATCGTTATATTGGGTGTCGATATCGTTACGCATGTAGGTGTAATCCAGCGTCGCTTTGATGTCATCGCGTGGGCTGTATTGCAGCACTAACTGGCCATTGGTGCGTTTACGTTGTTGTTCTTCAAATTTATAAATCGTGGTTTGTGGCACTGAGTAGACTTCATCAGCACTTGGACGGTTGACCTGATTGGTCTGTGGTACTCCGCCCCATTCGGCAGTGCCGGCGCCCCAGTTATCATCCACTTTACCTAAGAAGCTACGCCAGCCGGTGCCGACGTTGGCTTGCTGGTTTCCACTTTCACGTTCCTGGTAAGAACCGGACAGCAAAATACCGAATTTATTGTCATTAAAGGTATTGGAATACAGTGCAGACACTTCTGGTGTGGCACTGCCTTTATCAGTAGAACGGTCATCTACGGCAGCAACACTGGCCGTTGCCTTCTGGCCTGGTGAATCCAGTGGACGCAGGGTCTGCACGTCGATAGTAGAACCGATACCACCGGTCGGATTCGACGCCAGCGCAGTTTTGTGCACTTCAACACCGCTGATGGAATCAGAAGAAATATTAGCGAAATCAAAAGAACGTGAGCCGGTAGTCACCGGCATCTGGCGGCCGTTTAACGTCACCAGGTTAAAATCAGGACCAAAACCCCGCACTGTGACTTTACTGCCTTCACCATTGACGCGGTCAATTGACACGCCGGTGATGCGCTGCAGCGACTCAGCCAGGTTGGTATCCGGGAACTTACCGATATCCTCGGCTGAAATCGCATCGAGAATACCTTCAGATTCGCGTTTGGTGTCCATCGATTTGATCAGACTGCCGCGAATACCGGTGACGGTGATCACCTCAATTTTGTCTTCTTTTGCTGCAGCTGCGTCGTCCGCCGCGGCATAACCTGGCATCGCAACGCCAAGCACCAGCGCAATGCTGGTCGCAAGTCTGCTTTTGTGAAATGTAGTTGGATTCATTTGGTTTCCCTGTCGACTTTTTTTATCTGGCTTCGTTTGCCTGCCTGAAAGCAGGCATTGCGCCTTTTTCTTTGGTGTTAATACTGCCCTGACACACTTCTGAAAGCGCTTTCAGGACATTAGTTGATTTTTTATAACCCGTCAATACAAAAAACGTAATGCATGATATCCACATGTTTTATAAAGACTTATAATCCAGTAACCGGTTACATATTCAGCACTACCTGTTGAAGTTATGCCCACTTCATAGCCAGCCGTGACGGAAAAAGCACTTTGACAGCGCCGCATTTGATGCTATATCTGTAAGCGCTTTCAAATCATCAAAA
>CBFGPY010000088.1:0-7661 GCA_965650755.1 uncultured Chromatiaceae bacterium
TCGGCCAGCGTCAGATCGGCATCATATCACTGATTTGAATTAAATGCGAACAGTTATCATTTGTGTAGGTGGTTACAAATAGTTACAACTACGGCCTGTTGTTTGGTGTGTTTCCGTAAGGGGATCAAATGTTGCTGTGCTGTATCGTCTTAAACGTTTAAAAAGTCAGCTTGTTGTTTTGTTGTGGAAAACTACAGGAATTCCCTGTTTGTGGGCCTGACAGAATTTTACAAAAACGGAAAAAATTTCTCTTCTGTGCCTGAATTGCTGCTAATAATTAAACTTCATTTAACTTGAGCGAATTCTGATTCTGTTCATATAGTTAGTTAGCTTCTGGCTTGTTTGGCAACCCGAAAAATGCTGCTGAATCAGCCCTTGTTACAGGAAATCATCATGGCACAACCCGAGCAAAAACAGCTGTTCCCCTCAATGATTCTGGCCGGCGCCTTGTTATTCATCAGCGCATTATTGTTGCTCAGTCCGGCATCGATGATTGTGCGCGTCGGTGGAGTCGTCGTCGCACTGGCTGCGGCGTTCTGGGGATGGTCCCAGTTGCAGAATGCGTTACAACAAGCCTGTCAGCAGGCGCAGACGCAACAAGACCTTGCCCGCGAATTACAGGCTCAGCAACAAGATCAGTTAGGTCAGCAACAGCAGTTTTTGCAGGCGGTATTACCCGTCTGGCGTGACCAGCAGCAGATGGCGTCCCATCAGTTAGAAACTGCCGTGAACGCCTTAGTCGGCCAGTTCCATGGCATTTATGATCAGTTACAGCAATCCATCCAGTCGTCGCGCTCGGCCACTGGCGGCCATACCGGCCTGGCTGATGTTGTCCAGCAATCAGACCAGAATTTGACTGCTATTGTCAGTTTGTTGCGTGAAGCGATGAGTAATCGTGACGAATTACTACAGGAAATCAATGCGTTAGCAGCCATCACCGATGAACTTAAAACCATGGGTGCAGAAGTGGCTGGTATTGCGTCGCAAACCAACTTACTGGCGCTGAATGCCGCCATTGAAGCCGCGCGGGCCGGTGAACAGGGCCGCGGTTTTGCCGTGGTCGCCGACGAAGTTCGCACGCTGTCTTCGCGCTCCGGTGAGACCGGCGCCCGCATCACCAAACGTATTGATGATGTGAACGAAATGCTTAAACGCACGCTGGCGCGCACGGCGCAGTTTACCGAACAGGACGACCAGCGTTTGCAGCAGTCTGAAGTCTCGATCCAACAAGTACTCGGTGATTTCAAACAAGTGGCCGGCGCTATTCTGGCCTCGTCCGAACAACTGGAAAGCAGCAGCCTGAATGTGCAGCATGAAATCAGTGAAGTGTTAACTTCGCTGCAGTTTCAGGACAGGGTCAGTCAGATTTTGGCGCATGTCAGCTCCGATATCGACAAACTCCATCAGTTATTAAACCGCGCAGACGGTCTTAGCCAACTCGACCAGCAGCAATGGCTGCGTGACATCGCCAAAACCTACACCACTTTAGAACAGGTAGCGGTGCACAGTGGCAAGAAGGCCGCACAAGGCCCGGCCAGTTCAGACATTACATTTTTCTAAGGACAGTTATGAGCAAAACCATTTTGATTGTTGATGATTCGATTTCGATCCGACAGGTGGTCGGCATTGCCCTGCGTGGTGCCGGATTTGACGTCATTGAAGGGGTGGATGGCAAAGATGCTTTAACCAAATGCGATGGCCGCAAAATTCATCTGGTGATCTCCGACGTCAATATGCCGAACATGGACGGCATTACTTTTGTCACTGAGCTGAAAAAACTGGCGGCGTACCGTTTTACCCCGGTCATTATGCTGACTACTGAGGGTTCGGACGACAAAAAGGCGGCCGGCAAAGCCGCAGGAGCCAAAGCCTGGGTGGTAAAACCTTTTAAAGCTGAACAAATGCTCGACGCGGTTAACAAACTGATACTGCCATAACACAGTCACCGGACCATCACAGGCAAAAAGGACCTTTTATGGCAGTCACCATCGAACGAAAAGCTGATTTTCATATTCTGGTGTTTCACGCAGAGCTGAATATTTTCTCGGTCCGGGATGATTTTGACAGTCTGCAGTCGCTGTCACAGGAAGAATTGTCGCAGCTGATGATTGACCTCACTGCGGTGCAGGATTTTGACAGCGCCGGTTTACAGCTGCTGTTGTATCTGCAACGCCAGTTGAAAGTGCAACAACCAATGCGTTGGATTGGGCTGGACAACCCGGTGATTGCCAAAGTGCTGGGGTTGTTTCGGCTTGAACTCGATGCTGTTGCTGCGGAGGTCTGAACATGGATATGGCGCAGGCGGAACAGATTTTTATCGAAGAAGCGCAGGATTTATTGCAGGTGATGGAAACCTGCCTGTTGGATATCGAAAGCGGCGACGCCACGCCGGACGACCACATTGCCGCTATTTTCCGTGCCGCCCACACCATCAAAGGCTCTGCCGGATTGTTCGGTTTTAACACTGTGGTCGGTTTTACCCACAGTGTCGAAAGTGTGCTCGACAAAGTGCGGGACCATCAACTGCAGATGGACGCAGCGCTGGTCAGCTTGTTGCTGGATTGCCAGCAGCATATGGCGCAGATGGTTGCCGCACTGAGCGACCCTGGGCAGGTGGTCAATGTGGCGCAGGGTACTGCGTTACTGGAGCAGCTCGGCGCTTATCTGCAACCGGCTAAAACAGTGGCCGCAGTACAGGCCGAAGCGGCGCAGCCGGCGGCGGCCGATGCCTGGCGTATCGATGTGGCTTATGGCGTGGACGTGTTTCGCGACGGCATGGACCCGGTGTCACAACTCAGCTACCTCAGCACGCTCGGTACGCTGGAAGACGTGGTGCTGCTCACTGATTTTCCGGCCGATTTTGACCCGGAAAGTTGTTATTTGCAGCTGCAGTTACTGCTGAAAACCGACGCCAGCAAACAAAAAATTGAAGACGTTTTTGAATTTATCCGCGAATCCAGCCAGGTACAAATCCAACCGCCGTTAACAGTCGTGGACCAGCTGGCACATACACCACTGCAACCGGAAAAACTGGGTCAGCTGCTGGTTGATGCCGGCGCTGTGACACCGCGTGAACTGGAGCAGGTGCTGGAACTGCAAAAACAGCAAACCCATAGTTCTGTCGGCGAATTACTGGTGCAGCAAGGCGCAGTGCCGTCGGCTGTGGTTGAAGCGGCAGTTAACCGGCAAGCGCATCAGGAACACAAAAGAGCCAGTGATTTTCAGGTACTGAAAGTTGAGGCGCGTAAGCTGGACCATCTGATTAAACTGATTGGCGAAATGGTGACGGCTGGCTCTGCCAATGAAGTGCTGATTAGCCAAACCAATAACGAACAGTTGCAGGAAGCATTTTCCAGTATCACCCACCTGATTGAACAAATCCGCGACGGCGCGCTTAGTCTGCGCATGGTGCAGATTGGCGAGTCGTTCAGCCGGCTGAAACGAATAGTCCGCGATGTATCGCGGGAACTGGGTAAAGACGTCGAGCTGGAAGTGCTTGGTGCTGAAACTGAACTCGACAAGTCAATGGTGGAAAAACTGTCCGACCCGCTGATGCACATAGTGCGTAACGCGCTGGACCACGGTATCGAACCGGTCGACATCCGTACCTATCGCGGCAAACCGGCGCAGGGCCGGCTGAAACTGGCGGCCTACCATGAAGCAGGCGCTGTGGTGATCGAAATTCAGGATGACGGTGCAGGCCTTGATGCCAGTCGCATTCGTGCCAAGGCGGAAGAAAAAGGCCTGATTAGCAGCGACCAGGTGCTCAGTCAGGAAGATGTTTACCGGCTGATTTTTGAACCAGGTTTTTCCACTGCCGCTCAGGTGACTAATTTGTCCGGCCGTGGTGTTGGCATGGATGTGGTCAAACGCAATATTGAAGAGTTACGTGGCCAGATCCTGATTGACTCCGAGCTTGGCAAAGGCACACGTTTTCGCATTCGGCTGCCTTTGACGCTGGCGATCATTGATGGTTTTGAAGTCACAGTCGGTGACACCCACTTAGTGCTGCCGGTCAATATGATTCAGGAATGTCTGGAGTTTGAGCAGGCCGAACTGGTCACAGACCGCAACTATCTGAATCTGCGCGGTGATGTGTTGCCTTTTGTCCGTTTGCGCCAGTTGTTTCAGTTAACGCAGCCGGCCAGCAGCAGAGAAAATATCGTGGTGGTGCAATATGGCCGCAGTCGCGCCGGCCTGGTGGTTGACACGCTCAACGGCGAGTTGCAGGCGGTGATTAAACCACTGGCGCCGATTTTCCGCTCCACGCATGGCATCAGTGGGTCGACCATTCTCGGCAGTGGTGATGTCGGTTTTATTCTGGATATCCCGCAATTAATTGAATACGCATGTTCCGCTGAAACTGAACAGGTCAGTGGTGCACCAGAGCAAGGAGACAACAGGTGAATCAACACGACCTTGAGGTCAACCGGCAGCAGTACCTGACGTTTCTGCTGCGGGACGAATGTTTTGGTCTGAGCATCGACACGGTGCGCGAGATCATTGAATACGGCCAGCTGACCACAGTGCCGCTGATGCCGGATTTCGTCAAAGGCGTCATCAACTTACGCGGTGACATAGTGCCGGTGATCGACCTGTCAGTGCGGCTGGGGCGTAGTGCGCTGGAACTGCGCAAACGCACCTGCATTATCATTCTGGAGATCCCTTTTGAAGGACAGCTGGCGGTGATTGGGGCTGCGGTTGACAGCGTCAGTGAAGTGCTGGAAATCGACCAGGACCAGATTGAAGCACCGCCCAGTTTTGGCGCGCGGCTAAAGGCACAGTTTATTCAGGGCGTGGTCAATATCGAACAGAGTTTTGTGGTGTTGCTGCACGGCGACAAAGTGTTATCCATTGAAGAATTGGCTTCATTGATAGAGAACGTGAAACCCCAAAAGGGACGAGGTGAAAATGTTTAGTCGCATGAAAGTATCAGTCCGGCTGGCGACGCTGGCGGGCAGCATGATCGCATTATTAGTGCTGATTGGCGTGCTGGGCATTTCCGGTATGCATAGCTCCAATCAGGCGATGGCCAGTGTCTATAACGACCGCGTGGTGCCGCTGAAAGATCTAAAACAAATCGCCGACATGTACGCGGTCAATGTGGTGGATACTGCGCACAAAGTCCGCAATGGCAATCTGGATTGGCAACAGGGCCTGGTTAACGTCGAGCAGGCTTACCAGATCATTCATGCGCGCTGGGATGCTTATCTGGCCACCACGCTGGTGGACGAAGAGCTGACGCTGGTCAATCAGTTAAAACCGCTGCTGAATGAAGCGGATAAATCGGTCGCTGTGCTGAAAAATCTGCTGCAAAGCAAGGATCAGGCTGGCCTTGATACATTTGTCAAAAACGACTTGTATACCACCATTGATCCGGTGTCAGAGCGGTTTTCTGCGTTAGTTGATGTGCAGCTGAAAGTGGCGGAAAAGTTCTACCAGACTTCCACCCATGAATTTGAAAATACCCGCAGCATCAACATCGGCATTATTGTGTTTGCCATCGCGCTCAGTCTGGTGCTGGGGGTGCTCATTGGCCGCAGTATTACCCGGCAGTTAGGCGGTGAACCGAACTATGCCGAAGATGTGATTAGCAAAGTGGCTGCCGGTGATTTAACTGTGCAGGTGCGGCTGCAGCCCGGCGATGAAAGCAGCATGTTGTTTGCGATTTCACAGATGGTCACTAAGTTATCGGAGATTATCGCTGAAGTCCGTTCGTCGGCAGATACCTTGTCTTCAGCGTCTGAACAAATGAGTGCAACGTCGCAGTCACTGAGTCAGGCCTCGTCCGAACAGGCGGCCAGCATTGAGCAGACCTCTGCCGCGATGGAAGAAATGACAGCGTCCATCAGCCAGAACAATGACAATTCTAAAATCACTGAAGGCATTGCCAGCCAAAGTGCGGTCAAGGCTATCAGTGGTGGCAAAGCAGTGGGTGAAACTGTGCTGGCAATGCGGCAGATTGCCGAGAAAATCAGCATCATCGACGACATCGCTTATCAGACCAACTTGCTGGCGCTGAACGCGGCGATTGAAGCCGGCCGCGCCGGGGAGCACGGCCGTGGTTTTGCCGTGGTAGCCGCTGAAGTACGCAAACTGGCAGCGCGCAGCCAGACCGCAGCGAAAGAGATTGGTGAAGTGGCTGGCAGTTCGGTCAAACTGGCAGAGCAAGCCGGTGTGCTGCTGGACGAAATTGTGCCAGGCATTCAGCGTACGTCGGAACTGGTGCAGGAAATCGCGGCGGCCAGTAACGAACAATCGGCTGGTGCCGGTGAAATCAATGATGCGATCGCACAAATCACCATGGCGACGCAGCAAAATGCTGCCGCATCGGAAGAGTTGTCGTCCACGTCAGAAGAACTGACGCATCAGGCGGTTCAGCTGCAGGAATTAATCTCTTATTTCCAGATCACCAGCACAAAAACCAAACGTCGCGCTCAGCCAGCCCGGGCTCCGGCGGCACCGGCACCCCGGGCGCAGAAAAAGGCCAAAACCGAGCAGGACGATGACGATTTTGACTTCGAAAATTTCTGATTAGAGCGCTGGAGTAACGGATGACGGAGCTGCTGATGCGGGAAAGCAGATTTATCAGTGATCAGCAGTTTAAGCAGATCCGCGACTGGCTGTACGAGCGCTCCGGCATTCATCTGAATGCCACCAAAAAAAGTCTGGTCACCGGGCGGTTATACAAACGTCTGACAGAACTGGATCTGGCTGATTTTGATGCTTATCTGCGTCTGCTGCGCAACCCACAGCAGAGTAAAGAAGCAGAACTTGCGCTGAATTTGCTGACTACCAATGAGACTTACTTTTTTCGCGAACCAAAGCATTTTGATTTTCTGCAGAACCTGATTGCTCAGGGCGAATTAAGCAAAAGGGTACGGGTTTGGAGCGCGGCTGCATCAACCGGTGAAGAAGCCTTCAGTATTGCCTTGGCACTGGCTAGTCAGTTTGGTTTGCAGGAACCCTGGCAAGTTATTGGGACTGATATCAATACCAGGGTACTGCAACAGGCGCGGGCGGCGATTTATCCATTACAGGACAGCCATAAAATCGATCAGAGCTTGCTAAAAGCCTTCTGTCTCAAAGGGGTAGGCAAAGACGATGGCTGGTTCCGATTACGGCCTGAGGTGCGTCAACATGTGCAGTTTCAGCAGCACAATCTGATGTTGCCTTTGCAGACAACGCAGAAATTCGATTTGATTTTTTTGCGTAACGTACTGATTTATTTTGAATTAGAGGATAAAAAACGCATAGTGCTGAACATGTTGGAAGCGTTAAAACCCGGCGGTTTTTTATTAGTGGGGCACTCCGAGAGTATTCATGGCTATGACCCAAGGCTGGTGCAGCAACGGCCGGCCTGTTACCGGTATATACCATGATCGCTAATATCCGTGCCCGGACTGTCCATTTAGCGCCAGGTGATTTTATCAGCGGCACTGCGCTGGACCGGACGGTGATCACAGTTCTGGGCTCTTGTGTGGCCATGGTGCTGTGGCATGCGCCCAGCCGGTTTTTTGCCTGTTGTCACTTTGTCTGTGTCAGCAATAATCAGCTGCAGGCCGGGTCTTATCTGCCGGACGGCCGGTATGGCGATCAGATCCTGCCGCATTTTTTGCAGCTGGTGAAAAAAAAAGCCATTCCGCTGGAAGAGCTGCAAG
>CBFGPY010000089.1:0-7603 GCA_965650755.1 uncultured Chromatiaceae bacterium
GGATTGGCCCGCATACCAAACCGGACCAGGCTGAGCCAAAAGGTATGGGCCAACACCGAGCAACCAACGAAGATCAGCGTCAGGCCGGCAAACTGCGGAGCCGCCGGCTGCTGCAGACTGATAAATTGTGGGAATAAAGCACTGATAAATAACCAGGCTTTGGGATTGGTCAACGCAACGCCAACACCCCGGTGAAACCAGCCACGGCCAGTCACCGCTGCAACGTTCACTGATAAAGACGCGCCACTTTGCCGCCATTGTCCCCAGGCCAGATATATCAGGTAAGCAGCACCTAAAATCTTCAGGACACTAAAGGCCAGCATTGATTGAGTCAGTAACAGACTGACACCGGCAAAAGCCAGCAACGCCACCAGGGACAGACCCACAGCATTGCCCAGCGCACCGGCCAAAGCCGGTTTGCTGCCGGCACTGAGCGCATTCTGCAAGGTAAACAACACGGCAGGGCCTGGGGTAAATGTCGTCAACAGCGCCACTACTGTAAAGCTAAGCCATTGTTCTGACATTATTTATATCCACCAGCCTGCAGTTAATAACACTACAGGCAGTGTAATGAAATCAGTCAGGCAACACGAGTACGGCCCGGCAATCAGACTGTTTCCTGTTCCTTACCGCTGAATCAGCGCCGGCGTTGGCATTTTTTCAGCTGCAGCAGACTGAAACTGAGCGGGCACTGCACCAGCAGGCCGATCATCATCGGCGTCGCCATGTTGACGAGATGGCGGCGCACCGAGCCCTGGGATAAATCAGTCATCGTTGGTTCCCGATATCAGCGGGGATTAGTCGTCCCGGTTCAGTGCTTCCAGCAGCTCAATAATAAAAATGAGATCTGAATTGGGTGGGATCATGTTGCCAATTTGGCGTTCACCATAAGCCAAAGCCGCCGGCACCTGCAACTTGCGGGTGCCGCCGACCTGCATGCCAATCAACCCCTGTACCCAGCCCTGGATCACCCGGTTTTTACTCAGGACTGTTTCAAAGGGCGCACCGTGGCGGTATGACGAATCAAATTCAGTGCCATCCGCCAGATATCCGCGATAATGCGTTTTGATCAGCGCACCACCTTTTTTAATGGTATTTCCATTGCCGGGGATGAGGTCTTCAATGAGGAGTTCAGTCAGGGCCATCGCCAGTTCGCCTTTTGCAGAAAAACCCCAGTATATCGTAAAGCCGGAGACCTCTGCTGCTACGCGCAAATCTTGTTACAAGGCGGATTGTGACAAGCAAATCTGGCTGTGATACCAATAGTGCCGCTGCAACATAAAAAGGCATACTGATGAAAACACTTGGACTGATTGGCGGCATGAGCTGGGAATCCACAGTGCCGTATTACCGGCAGATTAATCAACAAATCAACCAGCGTTTAGGTGGCCTACACAGCGCCAAGATCATTCTGTACAGCGTGGATTTTCAGCAGATAGAAGCGCTGCAGCGCAGCGGTGACTGGCAACAGGCTGGCCGGATCCTGGCAGAAGCAGCGCAGGCATTACAACACGCTGGCGCTGAAGGTCTGGTGCTTTGTACCAACACCATGCACAAAGTCGCTGATGCTATCCTCGCCGCCACCCCGCTGCCGTTTTTACATATCGCTGACGCCACAGCACAGCAAATTCAGCAACAAGGCCTCAGTCGCATCGGTTTATTGGGTACCCGCTTTACTATGGAGCAGGACTTCTACAAGGCCCGCCTGGCGGCGCAAGATATCGAAGTCATAATCCCGGACCAGGCCGGGCGCGGGCTGGTGCATCAGGTGATCTATGAAGAGCTTTGTCGTGGCCAGATCCATCCGGCGTCGCGTCTTGCCTATCAGCAAATCATCGCCGATTTAGTGGCACAAGGTGCTGAAGGGGTGATTCTGGGTTGTACTGAAATTGGCTTGCTGGTACAACCGGAAGATGCGGCAGTGCCGTTGTTTGACACCACCGCCATCCATGCCCGCACGGCGGCGGACTGGATGTTGGCGGACTGAATATAAGTGGAGCAAAGCTTCTCAGAATGTCAGCGGCGGCAGATTGGCCGGTTGCCAGCTGTCGCCCGGCGCATTGGTCCAAACCACCAGTTCCAGCTGCTGCGCCATATCGGCTTCTTTGAATTTCAGGCTGTACTTTTGGCTGGAACGGATCACCAGATGGCCGTCTTCCAGACTGGTCACGGCGCCATACACCGGCACCAGACTGCCGAACATAATCAAGCCACCGTCGCTGTTAATTTTGCCCTGACTGGCATACAGCGTTTTTGCATTCTCCAGTAATATTTTACCGGCTTCATCTTGTGCGACAGTGGGCACTGCATCAACCGTGTAACTGAGTTTACATACTTCCTGGCCGTCTTCAGTGCCACAAAGGATTGGCCTGGCGTGCGTAATTTCGGGGTCCAGCTGGGTGCCATTGCTGCTGATTTGCGCTTTTTTGTCACCGCTGACCGGCACTTCCAGCTCTACTTTGACACTATAACCTTCACCAATTGAAGAAGGTTCCGGCGCCCAGATGCGGAAACGACCTTTGGTGACTGGCGCCGGCTCTGGCCAGACGGCCTGCATCTGATAGCGCTCCGTCAATGCCGGGTCAGATTTAAAGTTTGTACTGCCGCTGGCTTGCAGCTGACCCTGCACCAGATCCTGATCATAAATATCAGTGAAGCGTGCGGTCAGGCCCGTGCCTTCCACCCGCACCGGTGTTTGCAGATAAAACGCGGCCTGGATTTGATTGCTGCTGCCAATGGCGTCGGTCGTAGTCTGGTCTTTGACATAAAGCCTCGCGTGCAGAATCACCTGATTTTCTTCAGCAATTGCCGGACTATCGGTGACGACCGCTGATTCGGCTGCAGTGTCAGCCGGTACGCTCACTGGCTCCGGAGCTGGTGAGCAGGCAGTTAAAGCCAGCAACAACAGGCTGGCAGACGGATAAAACAGAGTTGTAGGCAAGCTGGACATGGTTCCCTCCGGGCGGAATGACGACTGAATCTTCAGGCCCAATATCTCAGCCGGGCCTGAATCTGCGGTGAATCACAGCTGCAGCAACTGACAATGCAGCTGCTTTGTTACCAGCGAAGCTGCGCTATCGCATCCGGCACTTCCCCCAGCAGTACTTGCCGGATGCTGCCATCCGCACCCACCGTCACCAGTTGCGGAATGCCTTTGCTGGCGACTTTTTGATACAGCGCCCGGTCCGGGTCTGCGACTAATGCAAAGTTCAGCTGATATTCGCTACGAAACTGCTGTAGCGCCGGGATTTGCTCTTCGCGGCCAATGCCGATGATTTGCAGATCCTGCTGACGTACCAGATCAGAGGCCATTAATTGCGTCATCGCGCGTTTGGAATCACCGCACCAGGTGGCAAAAAACACCAGCAGCTGGCGTTTGCCCGTTGCCAGTTGGACTTCATTGCCGTCGATACTGCGCAGCGTCTGCCACGGCAGCTTTGCACCCGGCTGGATGGCAAATTCAGCCGGCGCGGCTGGTGCTGTCACGGCCTGCGCGACAACCGGGGCCGGCGTCTGGCTGCAGGCGCTCAGGCTTAGCAAAGTGGCGGTCACCACAGCAAGATGAAAACAAACCATTTTAGACATAACCACCCCTGTTATTTTGAATTTTATGGCAAAACCAGCAGCTGCGATTTAACGCAGCTGTTGGCGGATAAACTGATCCATCTGCTCGCGCAATTGCGGCATTTGTTTACGTAAACTGTGGTCACCACCCGGCACTATCACCAGCTCGTGTGGTTGTTTGCGTTCAGCCAGTAATTTAGCGATAAGCGTGGCGTTCCCCACGGCAACCCGCTCGTCTTTGTCACCGTGCACAATCATCACCGGCAAGTCGGCGCGGATTTGTGGCAGAAAATGGCTGACTGAACGTTGTTGTAACGCTGCAGTTTTATTATTGGCGTAATCCGGGATGCGCGCTTTAAACACATTTTCCATCTCAGGGCGGAATGTCAGTTCAGCTTCTAAATCGGTCACACCGGCAATAATCACCAAAGCATCCAGTTCCGGCCATTGTTTGGCGGCCAGCCAGGTCTGCATGCCGCCGCGGCTATGGCCCATCATCGCCACATGTGCAGGATTGGCCGCCGGTACTTTGCTCAGCATGGTTTTAAACGCCAACACATCGGCCACATCAGCGCCGCCAAATTCGTCTTCGCCCACTTGTTCCGGCGGTAATTTCAGCTGGTTGTGCTCACCGCGGTAGTTGCTGGCGAACACCACATAACCTTGTGCCGCCAGCGGCATCAGCTGACCTACAGCATTCGGGAAAAGCAACGCGCCCGTTTTGCCATTGCCGCCGCGGTTATACACCAGCACCGGCAAAGATTTGGCAGCAGCCTGTTTCGGCTGGATCAGATACCCCAATACCTTCACACCATCGACATCATAAACAAATTGTTCGCAGTGCAGCTGTTGCTGAAATTGCTCATACATGGCGCGTGGCAGCGATTTATGGATTATCGCGCCCATATTCGGGTTATTCGGATTCATCCGTTTAAACATGCTGACAAAGCCGTCATAACTGCTGGCCGGCCCGGAAAAACAATCACGGGAATTTTCCAGCAGCGGCTGAAAAGGTGTGGTGGTGGCTGGTGCGGCAGCCTGTGCCAGACCTGCCGACAGCAAAAAAGCAGCGTGGCAAACAATAGATAATAAATGCTTTAACTTCATCAGGATAACTCCATTCCCATGTTGTTTTCTGGGCATAGAGTAACAGGACCGATCTATAGAATGAAGCGGTGAATTTACGTTAATTCAACATTTTCAGCATTTTTTGTAAGAAACGTTGTTCCGCCGCCTGACTGGTTTTCGTCAGCGCCTGCTGATAATAATACCTGGCCAGCTCTGTCTGTTGCAGCTGGCGGTAGCAGTCGGCGAGCGCGGCGTCGAGCAGATGATAACTGCCAAGCTCCCCTTGTTGTGCCAGCGCCTGCAACAGTGGCAATGCCACCGCTGCACCATCACGCTGGCCGATGGCAACAGCCCGGTTTAATGCCACCACCGGGCCGGGTTCCAGCCGCAGCAACACATCATACAAGGCGACTATTTGTGGCCAGTCGGTGGCGGATGCCGCCGGGCTTTCGGCATGCAGTGCTGCAATCGCTGCCTGCAGCGCATAAGGGCCAAAACGCGGCCCGGACAACGCCTGTTCAGTGAGCCGGACGCCTTCAGCTATCAGCGCTGCATCCCACAAAGTGCGGTCCTGTTCAGCTAACAGCACCAAATCACCCGCGACATCCAGCCGCGCCGCGCGCCGGCTCTCCTGCAGCAACAATAACGCCAGCAGCGCTTTGATTTCGCCATCTTCCGGCAACAATTGCTGCAACAGCCGGGCGAGGCGAATGGCCTGCGCCGATAACTCGCCACACAACAATTTGTCGCCGCTGCTTTGGCTATACCCCTCGTTAAACAGCAGATAAATCACTTTTAACACGGTGTCTAGCCGCTCCGGCAATTGGGCCGCCTGCGGCACTTCGTACGGAATGGCGGCATCGCGGATTTTTTGTTTGGCGCGCACAATACGCTGGGCAATAGTCACCGGGCTTTGCAAAAAGGCGCTGGCGATCTGTTCGGTGGTGAGGCCACAAACTTCGCGTAAAGTCAGCGCGAGGCGCGCTTCCGGCGACAACGCCGGGTGACAACAGATAAAAATCAGTCGCAGCTCGTCATCCTGCAATAACGTCATGTCGTCCGGCGACTCAGTATCAGTCACCAGACCAGCGTCGTCCCCTTGCTCCAGCAACCAGGCTTCAGCCGTGACACGTTGCCGCTGCTGGCTGCGTAATTTGTCGATGACTTTAAAGCGACCGGCCGACACCAGCCAGCTCAGCGGATTGTCGGGCAAGCCCTGAGCCGGCCACTGCTGCAACGCGGCGGTAAATGCGTCCTGCAAGCCTTCTTCCGCCAGCGTGAAATCACCAAGCAGACGGATTAAAGTGGCCAGTACCCGGCGCGAATGCTGTTGATATAAAGCCGCAATGACGGCCGGTGTGACTGCGTCAGACATTGAGTTCAGGCATCCAGTTCAGACATCCAGTTCACGCACCGGCCGCACTTCGACCGACCCCACCCGCGCCGCCGGAATACCGGCCGCCAGCGTGATGGCTTCGTTTAAATCGCGCGCTTCGACCAGATAAAATCCGGCGAGCTGCTCTTTAGTTTCGGCAAAAGGACCGTCGGTTAACAGGGTTTTACCGGCTCGCACCCGGACTGTGGTGGCACTTGAAACCGGCTGTAGGGCCTCGGCGGCCAGCATACGGCCACTTTGCTGCACGGCTGCGGCGTAGGCAAAACACTCAGGATCTTTGGGGCTTTCCGGCAACGAATGCAGCAGCTTTTCGTCGCTATAAACCAGGCATAAATATTTCATCGGTATGTTCCTCACGCCCCATCAGGCTGCAAATTAAACAAAGCCGCGCCGCTTACCATATCAAAGGGCACGGAAAAATGGTCGTGAAAAATCCGCCATTGACCCTGCTGCAACTGCCAGCCCTGGGTTAAGCGCATCCAGCAGCCCTGAACTTCACCTTTTTCGTTAGTCCCGGCGCAGTACAGCAACGCATTTAATATGGCCAAATCACCGCCATGACGGATCTGAACATCACGCAGTTCAAAAGCAACATGGCTCTGACAAAACTCCAGACATTGTTGCCAATGCGTGAAGTAGTCGGCATGAGAAAATTCCAGTTGTTTCACGGCATCAAATGCGCGGACTTCGTCGGTATAGCAACTGCGGACATCGGCAAGATCGCCGCGTTTCACCGCCTGCAGCCAGTGATCAATCTGATTGTGTAACTTGGGCAGTAAGGGATCAGTGTGTGGCATCGAAGTGCTCCTCAAAGTTAAACCAAAGATCGCCACTGGTCGGTTGTCGCCGATGCCATTCGACAACACTGCGACAATTTTTTTGCTGATCAGACCTCTTTATTGCAAAACCAGTACTGCATACACAGTTTGCTTACAAAGGCTGACAGTTCCGCAGCAAAGCCACGACAGTTATCCGCCTTCACCTTCCCTACACTGCTGCCAGCTTAAATGGAGGACATCTGATGAACCGGCAACAACTGTATCCAATCACACTTGCGTGTTGTTTGCTGCTGAACCTGAGCGGCTGCAATGATGATGTGAGAAAGGCAATCAATCCAACCAAAGCCACTGTGCAGGGCATCTGGCAAAAAACCGGCTATGGCACAGTGTGGCAGCTGGAACAGAACCGGCTGCAAATCTTTAATCTGAATAAATTTGGTTGTGTGCGCCAGGCCGATCATCCGGCCGCTGAAGTTCAGGCGCTGACACCGCAACTGCAATTAAGCGCCGATGGCAAAAACCTTCAGCTGGCACAGGACCCTGGTTTGTTTGGGCAATTTCAACGCCTGGATCAATTGCCGGCCAGCTGCCAGCAACCAATGAATGGCGAGCAGGACAGTGCCAAAAATTTCGAGTTCTTCTGGCAGGATATCCAGCAATATTATGCCTTCACCACCGAACGCCAGCTCAACTGGGAACAGCTATACCGCGAATACCAGCCGAAATTTGCCAGTGCCAGCGTTGAACAGCAACAACAGTATTATCAGGAAATTATCGCCCGCTTTGGCGACGCGCA
>CBFGPY010000090.1:0-7590 GCA_965650755.1 uncultured Chromatiaceae bacterium
CAGCGATTTTCGCGCCTCTGAGCAGTTGGCGCAGTTGCTCACCCAGGTTGCCGGCCGCGCCGGTCGCGGCGATATTGCCGGCACTGTGTTGCTGCAAACGCATTATCCTGGCCATCCACTGCTGCAGGACGTGATCCAAAATGGTTACAGCTCCTTTGCCCGCAGTGCGTTACTGGAACGGCAACAAACCCGCCTGCCGCCTTATCAGCATCTGGCGCTGTTCAGAACTGAGTCTTTTGACAGTCAGGACGGCCAGGCATTTTTAACCATTATTCAGCAGCTGGTCGCCACACATTGTCCTCAGGTGCAATACCTTGGGCCGCTTAAACCGCCACTGGAACGCAAAGCAGGTAAATTCCGTTGGCAGTTGCAGCTGTTTTGTCAGGACCGACGTTTGTTACATCAAGCGCTGGATCTGGCATTAGATCAAAGCCGCAACCTGCCACTGGCGCGTAAAATCAAATGGCAGCTGGACGTGGATGCCTTTGACCTGAATTAAATATTCGCTGAACTCATTACCACAGCGGCAAAATTCGGCCTTACTTTTTTGCCGCTAAATCCAGTACAATCACCATACATCGTTCGCCGCAAGAATTTGGCATGCCTCATCAAGATTATGTAAAAACGGCCCGGCCAGCACCGCGTCCAAAGAAAAAACCAAACGAAAAGAAGCCTTTACCAATATTGCTGATCAGTGTGGTCAGTGTATTGACCTTGGCTTTTGGCGCATTTTTGTGGCACATCTCGCACAGGCCAGGTGCTGAAGCTGCCGCTGCAGAAGCTAAAGCTGCAGTGGCAGAAACTGTAGTCAAAGACGAATTGCCGCCAAAACCGGCGAAAGAACCTTATACCTACATCAAAGAACTGCAGACCAAAGAAATCCAGGTAGAAGCCGAGCAACTGGCGGCGAAAGCGCCGGCTAATATGTATTGCGGTACTTTTAAAGCTATTGAAGGTGCGCAGCAGTTAAAAGCCAAAATGGCCTTTGCCGGCGTCAGTTCAGAGATCCGCCAGTCGTCCGGTAAATACCGGGTAGTGTCGGGACCTTATGCCAGCAAGCGTCAGGCGCAAAACGACAAAAACAAACTACAGAACCAAAAAATCGCCAACTGCTGGGTGATCTGACGGTTCCCACCGGGCCGCACGCTTGAAATCAGCGGCCCGGCTCCCCATATCTGCCGTAACTGTCCTCTTAGAATTGAACTCATGACCACTATTGTTTCTGTACGCCGCAACGGTGAAGTTGCGCTTGGCGGTGACGGCCAGGTGACGCTCGGTAACACCGTGATGAAAGGTAACGCGAAAAAGGTGCGCCGCCTGTACCACGGCAAAGTGCTGGCAGGATTTGCCGGCGGCACGGCCGATGCCTTCACTTTATTTGAACGCTTTGAAGCCAAGCTGGAACTGCATCAGGGCCACCTGATGCGCGCTGCCGTTGAGCTGGCCAAAGACTGGCGCACCGACCGCATGCTGCGCAAGCTCGAAGCATTACTGGCAGTGGCCGACGCCAACTGCTCGCTGATCATCACCGGCAACGGCGATGTGATCCAACCAGAGCAGGACCTGATTGCCATTGGCTCCGGCGGGCCTTTTGCCCAGGCTGCCGCCACGGCGCTGCTGAATAACACCGAACTACCCGCCAGCGCTATTGTGGAAAAAGCCCTGACGATTGCCGGTGATATCTGCATTTACACCAATCATCACCATACGATTGAAGAACTGAAATAAGGTCCTGTTATGTCGGAAATGACTCCCCGCGAAATTGTCCACGAGCTGGACCGTCATATCATTGGTCAGCAAGGCGCCAAACGCGCTGTGGCTATCGCGCTGCGTAACCGCTGGCGCCGGATGCAACTCGACCCGGCGCTGCGCCAGGAAGTGACGCCAAAAAATATCCTGATGATTGGTCCGACTGGCGTCGGTAAAACCGAAATCGCCCGCCGCCTGGCTAAATTAGCCAATGCGCCTTTTATTAAAGTTGAAGCAACCAAGTTCACCGAAGTCGGTTATGTCGGCAAAGAAGTCGACAGTATTATCCGCGACCTCACTGACAGCGCAGTGAAAATGATTCGAGAGCAGGAAGTAGCGCGTAACCGCTTCCGCGCTGAAGAAGCGGCTGAAGAGCGGATCCTGGATGTGTTGTTACCACGCGCCCGCAATAACTGGGGCGAAGTTGAAAATAACGACAGCGACTCCAATACCCGGCAGATCTTCCGCAAAAAGCTGCGCGAAGGTCAGCTGGATGACAAAGAAATTGAACTGGATTTATCAGCTGGTCCAATTGGCGTTGAGATTATGGCGCCACCGGGGATGGAAGAAATGACGCAGCAACTGCAGTCGATGTTTCAGAATCTCGGCCAGGAAAAAACCAAAAAGCGTAAACTGAAAATCAAAGATGCGCTGAAGCAATTGGTGGATGAAGAAGCCGCCAAGCTGGTCAATCCGGAAGAGCTGAAAGCCAAAGCTTTAGAAGCAGTCGAGCAAAACGGCATTGTATTCATCGACGAAATCGACAAAATCTGTAAACGCGGCGAAAGCAGTGGCCCTGACGTGTCGCGTGAAGGTGTACAACGCGATTTGTTGCCGCTTATCGAAGGCTGCAGCGTCAATACCAAACACGGCATGGTCAAAACCGACCATATTCTGTTTATCGCCTCCGGTGCCTTTCAGCTGGCAAAACCTTCTGATTTAGTACCGGAATTACAAGGCCGGCTGCCGATCCGGGTGGAATTACAACCACTAACCGCCGCCGACTTCGAGCGTATTCTGACCGAACCCAAAGCCTCGTTAACTGAACAAACGGTGGCAATGCTGGCCACTGAAGGCGTACAGCTGAAATTCACTGAAGACGGCATCAAACGCATTGCCAATGCTGCCTGGCAGGTCAATGAACGCACAGAGAATATCGGTGCACGCCGGCTCTATACCGTGATGGAGCGGTTATTGGAAGAAGTGTCGTTTGATGCGGCCGACCATCAGGGCCAACAGGTCGTGGTGGACGCTGCTTATGTCGACAGTCATCTCGATGCATTGGTGCAGGACGAAGACTTAAGCCGGTTTATTCTGTAATTAGCACTGTCATAAGGACTTTCTATGCACCAGGTCAGCAAACTGCATTATCACCGTAAGCAAAAACTGCTGGATGTGCTGTTTGCTGACACCGTGTTGGCTCAGTTCAGTGCAGAGTTCTTGCGGGTGTTGTCGCCTTCGGCAGAAGTGCGCGGGCATGGCACCCCTGTGTTGGTGGCAAACAAACGTGACGTGGCGATCAGCCAGATTTTACCGGTGGGCCAATATGCCGTGAAGCTGGTATTTGACGACGGTCATAACACCGGATTGTATAGCTGGAGTTATTTACGCCAGCTGCATGAGCAAAAAGACACTCTCTGGCAGGACTATCTGCAACGGCTGAAAGCGGCGAATGCAGTGCGGGACGCAAAACTGGATATTCGCTTTCACAGCGGCGTTTAACACCGCTGTGAAAGTCCAGCTTAAGCCTTAAACCGGTCGACTGTGTGATGTAACCGCGCCGCTTGTGCTGCAACCTCTTCACTGATTTGAGCATTATGTTCGGCGATTTTCAGCGATTGCTCGGAAATATCCCGAATACGAATCACGTTTTTGTTCACTTCTGCCGCGACATGACTTTGCTCTTCAACCGCAGTCGCAATTTGTGTGGTCATTTCCATGATATGGGTCACATCACCGGTGATGGCCGACAGTAACCGACTCGCCATACCGGCCTGTTCAGCACCACTTTGACCACGCTCACGACACTGTTGCATCGATCCGACGATGGCGCGGGTGCGACCCTGCAGGCTGGAAATAATCTGTTCAATTTGCCGGGTAGACTCGGCGGTACGCTGCGCCAGGCTTCGCACCTCATCAGCAACGACTGCAAAACCACGGCCTTGTTCACCGGCGCGTGCAGCCTCTATCGCGGCATTTAAAGCCAGTAGATTGGTTTGTTCCGCGATGCCCCTGATCACATCTATAACCGAACCTATGGTTGAACTGTCTTTTTCCAATTCAGCCACGACAGTCGCAGCTTGTTGCAGTTCGTCAGACAAAGCCCGGATCCGGCTGACGGTTTGCTCCACCTCTTTCATGCCCTCGGCGGCATTTTGGTTGGTGGCATCGGCTTTATTGGCAGTATTTTCGGTATTTCCGGCAATCTCTTCGATAGTGGCGCCCATTTCAGTGACTGCTGTCGCCACCATGTCGCTTTCCATCTGTTGCTGCGCCATACCACGACTGGTTTCTGCGGTTGACTGTGCCAGTTCAGCTGTGGCGGTATCAAGCATCTCCAGCGCCTGGTTGACACTACGCACCAGGTCCTGAAAGTCACTCAACATCGCATTAAAATCCTGCGCCAGCTGCGTCATTTCGTCACGCCCTTCGACGACGACCCGTTGACGGAAATCATTGTCTTTACGGATCACGCCGATAGTCCGGCAGACATTCTGAATGGGTTGCAGGATACTGCGTGACGTCAGCAGTACCAGCACAATTACGATAGCAAGAACAACAAAAAATAATGTGAAAGCAAGATACTGAGCAGCACTGGAGGCCTGCTCCAGCGCAGCATTGGCTTTATCAGTCATCGCTTTGAGACTGGTCTCAGTTTCATGTACTGCTTTACGCATTTCTCCCATAATGCCCTGATCATGCTTTAAACCCATGGTCTGACTGCCTGCCACCAAATTACGATAGGCCTCTGCATAGCTGTCTGCTGCACTTTGTAACGCCTCACTGGCATTTTGTCCGGCCAATAAGGACTTAAACCGGCCGAATTCAGCATTAAAACTGTCTAAATACTTCAGGTCTGCACGCAGCATAAAGTCTTTTTCAGCCCGGCGCAGTTGCAGCAAACTGACCAGCAGCGTGTCATTATTCACTTGTTTGAACTCGGCTTCGAGCTGATGCGCAGCCGCGCGTAATGCACCGTACAGACCGGATTGTGGATCCAGACCAACCTGCTGCGCAGTTTTCACCAATGACTCGAATTTTTGCTGATATAAAGCGGTTTGCTGTCGGAAAATCTTTAGTGAGCCGGTATCAATGTCATGAGCAGTTAAATCATGCTCTAGTGAATTCAGCCCCTGATTTAACTCCTGCATGGTTTTATTGAATTTGTCCTGATAGGAAACATCTTTACGCATCAGAAAATCTTTTTCATGCCGGCGCAGCACCAGCACATCCCGTTCCAGCGCGGCAATTTCGACATTAATTGCGGCCAGTGCGGTAAATTGTATATTTTGAAAAATCAACAACAGCAGCATCACCAGCATGGCGGCACCGACTACGAGACTATTGACCATTAACCGGTTTTTAATCGACAGATTACGTAACATTCCCACCCTCCTGCAGGCATCTAACTGCCTAATCATAGGTAAGAAAATCAACGCTGCAGGAATTTACCTGGAATTTTTATTTTTTAACTCAAGGCAAAGGTAGCAACCAACAGACTGCCAGTCCCAAGCAGCATGCCCGCCAGAATATCGCCGGGAAAATGCACACCAAGCAAGACACGTGACATCCCAACCATAGTGCCCCATAGCAGTGCCAACGGTAACCAAATCGGTGCCATCACGGCGATACAACTGACCAGCACAAAAGCGCCGGCAGTATGGCCTGACGGTAAACTAAAGCGGTCAGAAGGTTCAATATGGGCCTGAATTTGTCCGGCCATTGCCACCGCGGGCCTTTGCCGGCGAAACAGATTTTTTAGCAGCAGATAAGATGGCAATTCGATGGCAAAAGCCAGTGCCAGCAAAGTAACGAACTGCAGATCGGCGGGAGTGCCGCGCCAATACAGGCCGACTGCAAACAATGCATACAAAGGACCATCGGCCGTTTTTGACACCCAGTAACTGCAGCTGCGCATGCGACCTTGGCCCAGCCTTAAAAACAACAGCGCAAAACAGCGATGATCGAGTTCAATCCAGCGTTGTCGGTACATGGCGCTCTCCGGTCACATCGGCCTGATGGACTCAGAGTAATCAGCCATGATGACAGCGGCATGACAACGTCAGAACGATAATTTGTGCTGTAACAGTGCCAAGGCCTCTGCCTCCGGCAAAGGTTTGGCAATCAGATAGCCCTGCGCGGCATCACAGGCCATGTGGCGTAATAGCAGTAACTGGTTGGCGTCTTCCACACCTTCCGCCAGTATCCGTTTACCCAGGCCATGCGCCAGCGTGATCATAGTTTTGACAATCATCATATCGGAGTCACTACCCGCCATATCAATGATGAAACTGCGGTCGATTTTAATTTTATCAATCGGCATCCGGCGCAAATAACCCAGTGAAGAATAACCGGTGCCGAAATCATCAATCGACACCCGGATCCCCATTTGCTGCAACTCAGTGACAAAGTTACGACCTTGCTCCATATCGCCCATTGCAGTGTTTTCGGTAATTTCCAGCTCCAGCATTGTTGGCGGTACTTCGTATTGTTGCAGCAATTGCTGGATCCGTTGCTTCAGACCCGGCTGCTCAAAGTGGATCGGCGACATATTAACTGCAACCGATAACCAGAGCTGCTGTTTGCGCCACCGGCCCAGTGTTTCAACAGCTTGTTCCAACAACTGCATATCCAGTTCCCGCATCAGGCCTATCTGCTCCATTTGCGGCAAAAACTGGCCCGGCATCACAACTCCACGTTCCGGATGATGCCAGCGCACCAGCGCCTCAAAGCCATCAATCCGTTGCTCCCGGATATTCCATTGCGGCTGGTAGTACAACACAAATTGTTTTTGTTCTAACGCCAGTAACAATTCTTTCTCTAACAGCAGCAACCGGGCAGTTTCCTCTTCCATGCCCTGATGGTATTGGATCCAACGCTGCTGCTGCCGCTTCGCCTGATGAAAAGCAATATTGGCTTTTTGTAATAAAGATTCCGCACTGCCGGCGTGATCCGGAAATTGTGCAACGCCGATAGTGGCGGTCAACTTTAGTAAACCAGAATCAAAATTAAAAGGTTTTTCAATCAGTTGCTCTATATGATGTAAACAAAACTGCCGCTGTTTGTCGGTGAGGATGTCCTGCAATACCAACGCAAAAATGTCGCCGCCGGTGCGCGCCACCAGGCAAGGCTTGAGAATACTGGTTTCAAACCGACGGGTCACTTCACGCAAAATGCGGTCACCTTGCTTGAGTCCAACCGTCTCATTCACCGTTTTAAACCGGTCCAGACCTAACATCACCAATAACAGCGGTTGTTGTGCCGGCTGCTGGATAAGTCCGGAGAGTTGTTGCAGTAATGCATCGCGGTTTAGCGCGCCGGTTAACTGGTCGTGGGAATCCAGATAGCGGGTTTTTGCGGTCAGTTGCTGGTTCGTGCTGCGCTCATCGTCTTGTAACCAGACCACCAGCCCCAGTCCCAGCAAAGTCTGAAAAAACAATTCCAGATGTTTACCAACCAGCAACACACGCAAAAACAACTGCCCCTCACCCAGCCAACCGGATAACAAAGCCAGCAAAATCAGCAAGCTACCCCACAATAAAATTGAAATAGCCACCAACTTACCAATAAAAATCCGCCGCGGCATACCCAACAGCCAAATGCCGGATACCACCAGTGCCG
>CBFGPY010000091.1:0-7576 GCA_965650755.1 uncultured Chromatiaceae bacterium
GCTGCTCGTTATTGCCTGCAAACAGAGTCGCTGCACAAAAAGAGCACCATTCTAGCCCGCTGCAGTACAATCGCCCAGCAATATGCGCCAAACTGGTGCAATCCGCCGGCGCAAAGGTCGCTGGCCGGTTTTTTTGCACCAGCATGCTGCAACTTGCTTTACTGCATCAGTGGCGAAGGGCTCAATTGAAAATCAAAACCGGCGATTTGCGCATCGTTAATCAGTACTGAAATATATTGCGCCACCGCTTTACGCCGGACTTTTTCGTTCAGATAGTCGGCAATACGTTGTGAAACCGCAGGATAGGGTAACCGCTGGCCTTCGACTCTGTGCAGCACTTCCACCACATGCAAGCCATATCGACTTTCCAGCGGGTAAGGCAATAGCCCAGGCATTAATCGAAATAATGGACGTTCCAGTTCAGGTACTGTTTGTCCTTTTGATATTTGACCGAGCAAACCGCCGCTGTCTTTAGTTGAGCAGGCGGAAAATTGACTGGCTAAATCGGCAAAGGATGCACCGCTTTCAATTTGCTCTATCAGTACCTCAGCTTGTTTTTGGGCGTTGCTGCGGCCCAAATGGTCATCCGGGGCGCACGCCAATAAAATGTGCCGGACTTCGAGTAATGGAGAGCTGATAAACTTGTCCGGGTTTTGCTGGTAGTAAAGCTCGCAGTCAGCGGAAGTCGCAGTTGGCACAACCACTTCCAAATCGATCACCTGCTGGATAAGCTTATCCTGTGCAGCCTGACGTAATTGGTTGTCTTCAGTGTTTTGCATCGCGTTAACTTGCTGGCTTAAACCCAATTCACTAGCCCGCTGACACAGCAATTTTTCAATAATCAAACTTTGGGCGGCGGCGACCATGGCTGCGCGTTTATCACGGGCTGGGTGGTATTGCATTTCAGCAAAGATATCCGCCTCGGAGATTTGCTGCTGATTGACTTCGATCATTTTCAAACTCCCAAAGGCCAGCACTTCACTGGCCTTCTGTTTATTTCAAGTATCAACGGATAAAACGCTGACGAACAATCTGATGCGGCCGACCAATATATTGCAGCGGTACGCTCAACATATGCACCAGACGGCTGAACGGAAATACCACAAAAAGCGTCATGCCAAGCACAATATGCGCTTTGAAAATCCAGTGCACACCCTGCATGGCCGCAACGGCTTCAGCACTGTCAAAGGTCACGGTATTTTGTGCCCAGGCCATCAGCTTTAACATTTCACTGCCATCCATATGACCGGCGGAGACAAAAATCGAGCTTAATCCCAGTAACAGTTGGGCGAGTAACAACCACAGTAGTGCGATATCCATCGGGTTGCTGCTGGCTCGTACGCGTGGATTGGTCAGCCGGCGTTTGAGCAGGATCACTAAACCATAAAGGCAAATCAGGCCAAAAAAGCCACCAACGCCCATGGCAATCATTTGTTTAAATGACGCACTGATGCCGAATAAGTGCCAGACGTCTGGTGGTGTCAGCAGACCGACTGCATGACCGCCCAGAATGGCAATGATGCCAATATGGAATGGAATACTGCCGCGACGTAAGTCCTTTTTTTCCAGCAGCTGGCTGGAGCTGGTCTTCCAGGTATATTGCTCGCGGTCGTAGCGTATCCAGCTGCCAATTAACATCACCGCAAAGGCGATGTAGGGGTAAATACCAAAGGCAAAATGATCAAAATAACTCATGATAAGACTCCTGAAGTAGCGGGCACGACCGGCTCAGGTGTTTTCCCGCTGAAAAATTGCACCGGCACCATCTGATCGCGGCGCTGGCCTTCACTGGGGCGGTACTGGCTGCTGGGGCAGCTGTTTTCACCGCTGCCATTGTTACCAGCCGACATAAAGCTGACCATTTCCTCTTCCCAGACTTTGTCAAGCGCTTTAGGCGTGTCATCTCGCTGCTCGTTGCTGATTTGTTTGGTCAGATCTGCAAGGTCGATATCAGCTTCTGATAGCTCAAGTAACGTATGCAGCAGAATTTGATAGTCCGAATCGCGCTGCGCCAGCCGAGCTGCCAACAAGCCGAGAATAGGAGCAACTTCCTGCAGACCGTAGCGCGCGTTGTCATCACCTTGCGTCGACAAAAACTCTAAGTACAGCGGCAGATAATCCGGCAATTCCTTTTGCGAAATATCAAGTCCAGCTTCGCGATACTGTGCTTGCAGGTCGACCATGGCCTGACCACGGTCGCGCGACTCACCATGTAAATGTTCAAATAGCAGCAGGCTTAAACTGCGGCCACGTTCAAACTGACTGTCATACTCGGCCTGCCAGTCCATTAAATCTTTGGCGAGCCGGTTGTTGATAAATGCCAGCAAGGCATTTTGGGCGGCGTCGGACAACGCCGACGCCTCCACAATTTGCTCAAGCTCGGCTTGACTGTCATGCAACAGCTCAGTCGGGTAGTCGAGTAATAACGAAATCACCTGAAGTATTTGCATGATGTTAGTCCTTAATCTCTACTGGAATGACCTGACGGACGCCTTTGGCTTTTGCACCAAATAGGTTGACGCCGTTGTTGCCATCGCCACAGCCGTTACCAAAGCTAAAGCCACATGAGCTCTTAAGGTCATAAGCATTTTCGGCATAAGCGCGATGGCTGGTCGGGATGACAAATCGGTCTTCGTAATTTGCCAATGCCATGTAGCGATACATCTCTTCAACCTGATTTGCATTGAGGCCGACTTGTTTCAGAACCGCCAGATCTTCGATGCCATCGACTTGTTGTGCCCGTTTAAATGCCCGCATGGCGATCATCCGCTCTAAGGCCCGCACTACAGGCTTTTCATCACCAGCGGTGAGTAAATTCGCTAGGTATTTCAATGGAATACGCAGCGATTTTAAGTCAGGGATTTCGCCGTTCATGCCGACATGGCCGGCCTGTACTGCGCTTTGAATTGGCGACAGTGGCGGCACATACCAAACCATAGGTAAGGTGCGGTATTCCGGGTGCAGTGGCAGCGCGACTTTCCAGTCCATCGCCATCATGTAGACCGGGCTTTGCTGCGCGGCTTTAATCCAGTTATCACTGATGCCTTCAGCACGGGCGGCGGCGATGACTTTCGGGTCATTTGGATCCAGGAATATATCCAGCTGTGCCTGATACAGATCCTGCTCATTAGCGACGCTGGCAGCTGCTGCAATTTTATCCGCGTCATACAGCAATACGCCTAAATAGCGAATACGACCGACGCAGGTTTCTGAGCACACAGTCGGCTGGCCGGCTTCAATGCGCGGGAAGCAGAAAGTACATTTTTCTGATTTACCGGTTTTCCAGTTGTAATAGATTTTTTTGTACGGACAGGCCGACACACACATCCGCCAACCGCGGCATTTGTCCTGGTCAATCAATACAATGCCATCTTCTTCGCGTTTGTAGACGGCACCGCTTGGACATGCCGCCACACAAGCCGGATTCAGACAGTGCTCACACAAACGTGGCAGGTACATCATGAAAGTTTTTTCAAACTGGCCGTAGATGTCTTTTTGCACCACGTCGTTGAAGTTCTGATCTTTTTTGCGTTTTTCGAATTCGGTGCCGAGAATCTCTTCCCAATTTGGACCCCATTCGATTTTTTCCATGCGCTGACCGCTAATCAGCGAACGTGGCCGCGCCACCGGCTGGTGCTGGCTGTCCTTGGCGGTATGCAGATGCTGATAATCAAAATCAAACGGCTCATAGTAGTCGTCGATTTCCGGTAAGTCCGGGTTGGCGAAAATATTCGCCAGCACCCGGCGTTTACCACCGATTTTTAATTCCAGCTCGCCGCTGGCATTTTTGGTCCAGCCGCCGTGCCATTTGTGCTGGTTTTCCCATTCTTTCGGAAAACCGATGCCTGGTTTGGTTTCGACGTTGTTGAACCAGGCATATTCGACGCCTTCACGTGAGGTCCAGACGTTTTTACAAGTGATAGAGCAGGTGTGGCAACCGATACATTTGTCGAGATTTAACACCATGCCGATTTGGGCTCTGACTTTCATAAATTCTTACTCCAACCTTATTTGGTGTCTAACCAGTCGACATTGCTCATCTTGCGCACGATGACAAACTCGTCGCGGTTACAGCCGACAGTGCCGTAATAGTTAAAGCCGTAGGCTTGCTGGGCATAACCGCCGATCATGTGCGTTGGTTTCATCACAGCACGGGTCACTGAGTTGTGAATACCGCCACGGGTGCCTGTTGTCTCTGCACCGGGGACGTTTACAATCCGTTCCTGTGCGTGATACATCATGCTCATGCCTTCTGGTACGCGTTGCGAAACGACAGCCCTTGCAGCGATAGCACCATTGACGTTGAAGATCTCAATCCAGTCGTTATCTTCGATACCTGCCGCTTGCGCATCTGATTCACTCAGCCAGACAATCGGACCACCACGAGATAACGTCAGCATCAGCAAGTTGTCGGAATAGGTACTGTGGATACCCCATTTTTGGTGAGGCGTGATCCAGTTCAGTACGATTTCTTTGTTGCCATTCGGTTTTTTATGCAGTACCGGCGCCACGGTTTTTAAGTTGATCGGCGGCTTGTAGGCACATTGCTGTTCACCAAAATCACGCATCCACTCGTGGTCCTGATAAAACTGCTGGCGGCCGGTGATGGTGCGCCACGGAATAAGCTCGTGTACGTTGGTGTAGCCGGCGTTGTAAGACACATGTTCATCTTCCAGACCTGACCAGGTTGGCGAGGAGATGATCTTACGTGGCTGCGCCACAATATCGCGCCAGCGGATCTTTTCGTCTTCTTTGTTCAGAGCCAGATGTCGGTGATCACGGCCGGTAATTTTGGATAAAGCCGCCCAGGCTTTCACCGCAACCTGGCCATTGGTTTCCGGCGCTAAGCTTAAAATCACTTCACAGGCATCAATCGCACTGTCTATCCGTGCCAAACCTTTATTCACACCTTCTGCGGTATGAGTGCGGTTCAGCTCTTTGAGGAAATGCACCTCATTTTTGGTATCCCAGCTGATGCCTTTGCCGCCGTTGCCGGCTTTTTCCAGCAAAGGCCCAAGCGAGGTAAAACGCTGATAGGTATTGGGATAATCACGCTCAACCACATTCAGATGTGGCATGGTGATGCCTGGAACCGCTTCACATTCGCCTTTCCACCAGGCTTTAACGCCATACGGCTGTGCCAGTTCGGCCGGAGTGTCGTGGTGCATTGGGGTGGTAACCAAATCGGTTTCTACCCCTAAATGACCTGGGCATAACCGCGAGAATTCTTTGGCGATGCCTTTAAAGATTTCCCAGTCGCTGCGCGCTTCCCATACCGGGTCAATCGCGGCAGATAACGGATGAATAAACGGATGCATATCCGAGGTATTCATATCGTCTTTTTCATACCAGGTCGCTGTTGGCAGCACGATGTCGGAATACAGACAAGTCGTCGACATGCGGAAATCTAACGTCACCCACAAATCAACTTTGCCTTCGGCAGCGTTGTCGGTCCACTCTACATCTTCAGGTTTTTTACCGCCAAAACCGCCTAAGTCTTTGCCAAGTAAACCATGCTTAGTACCTAACAAATGGCGCAGCATATATTCATGGCCTTTACCGCTGGAGCCGAGCAGGTTGGAGCGCCAGATAAACATATTACGCGGGAAGTTTTGTGGATTTTCCGGTTCCTGACAGGCGAATTTCAGGTTGCCAGCTTTGAGCTCCTGCACGACATAGTCTTTGACGTCAATACCGGCGGCTTTGGCTCTGCTGGTCAAATGCAGCGGGTTGGTGCCAAGCTGTGGCGCAGATGGCAGCCAGCCCATGCGTTCGGCGCGGCTGTTAAAATCAATGATTGAACCGGTCCATTTTTCTTTATTGGCCAGTGGTGACACCACTTCGGCCATATCGAGTTTTTCGTAACGCCATTGGCTGGCGTGGTTGTAGAAAAACGAGGTGCCGTTCATATGGCGCGGTGGTTTTTGCCAGTCCAGTGCAAACGCCAGCGGGGCCCAGCCGGTTTGTGGCCGCAGTTTTTCCTGACCGACATAATGCGCCCAGCCACCACCGCTCTGACCGATACAACCACACATCATCAGCATGTTGATGAGGCCACGGTAGTTCATGTCCATGTGGTACCAGTGGTTGAGCGCGGCACCAACTATGACCATAGAACGGCCACGGGTTTTGTCAGCGTTGCGGGCAAACTCGCGAGCCACCTGAATCAAGGCCGCCGGCTCAACGCCGGTAATAGCTTGTTGCCAGGCAGGGGTGTATGGCACGTTGTCGTTATATGAAGCGGCGCGATGTGGATCAGCAAGGCCAAAAGCCGCACCATTGTCGACACCATAATGCGCCAGTGTCAGATCATAGACCGTTGCTACTAAGGCTTCAGTACCATCTTTCAGCTGGACTTTACGCACCGGAATGCGACGGATCTGTACTTCGTCGTGTTCGGTATGCTGGAAGTATTTGTATTCATGTGGAGCGCCGCCGAAGTATGGGAATGCGACTTCAGCAATGGCGTCATGAGCGTCAATCAATGACAGTTTCAGTTCAATGTCACCGTCTTTGTCTTTTTGCTCCAGGTTCCATTTACCGACCTGATCGGTGTTTTGTCCCCAGCGGTAACCGATGGCGCCGTTTGGACTGGTCAGACTGCCGTCTTGTTTGATACCGATGGTTTTCCAGTCCGGGTTATTGGCTTCACCGAGGTTGTCGACCAGATCGGCGGCGCGCAGGAAGCGGCCTTGCGTCAGCTTGCCGTCGTGTTCTTCTAATAACACCAGCATCGGCATATCGGTGTAACGCCGCACATAGTCAGTGAAATAGCTGCTCGGGCTGTCAACATGGAATTCTTTTAAGATCACATGGCCAAAGGCCATGGCTAAGGCCGCATCTGTGCCTTGTTTTGGCGCGAGCCAAGTGTCACCGAATTTAGAGGCTTCGGAATAATCCGAGGTGATGACACAGGTTTTTGTGCCTTTGTAACGCACCTCAGATAAGAAATGCGCGTCTGGGGTGCGTGTTTGCGGCACGTTTGAACCCCAAACAATAATGTAATTGGAGTTGTACCAATCCGCAGATTCAGGCACGTCAGTTTGCTCGCCCCAAACTTGTGGCGAAGAAGGCGGTAAGTCGCAATACCAGTCATAGAAACTTAAGCAGTTACCGCCAATCAGTGACAAGTACCGTGCGCCTGCAGCGTAAGACACCATCGACATTGCCGGAATTGGTGAGAAGCCTGTGACACGGTCAGGGCCATACTGCTTGGTGGTGTAAATGTTGGCAGCGGCGATGAGTTCATTGACTTCGTCCCAGCTGGCGCGGATAAAACCGCCCAAACCGCGGCGTTCTTTATAGCTTTTCGCTTTGACCGGATCAGACACAATCGATTGCCAGGCTTGAACCGGATCTTTGTGTACCGCTTTGGCTTCGCGCCACAGTTTCATCAGGTGCTGACGGACTTTCGGGTATTTCAGTCGGTTCGCACTGTAGATGTACCATGAGTAGCTTGCACCGCGAGGACAGCCGCGCGGCTCGTGATTCGGCAGATCTGGACGAGTGCGTGGGTAGTCAGTTTGTTGGGTTTCCCAGGTCACCAGACCATCTTTGACATATATCTTCCAGCTGC
>CBFGPY010000092.1:0-7528 GCA_965650755.1 uncultured Chromatiaceae bacterium
GTAACAGCCGGCATATTCTGTAACCCTTGTGAACTGGCAAGCCGTTGCAGCTTCACGCAACATCTGGGCTTCAACTTGATACAGGAGCCTCAGATGTCTTTGTTTATCCCTGCTTTTTCACGCCATACCCGCCACAATCCGGTTGTCGCCGTGACGTTGTTCGCGGGTATCTGCTTTGCGGCCATTGTTAGCGGCAACGCGCTGGCTGCGACTATGCCTGCAGAACAGGCGCAAACAGAACTGCCAGCTGCGGCCGCGGCAAGGCTGGCACAGCAATATGTCGATGCGACGTCAGGTTTTGATCAGGCCTTGCTGCAGCAAATTCTGGCCGCCGACTTTCAGGAAATTTCGCCGGTGGGTGAAGTAGACGCCAGAGCAAAAGTGATCAGTTTTTATCCCGCGGCGGCAAAAGCCAAAGCCCCGCCGGTCACAGCCAGCCTGAGCGAATTCAGCAGCCGGACTTACGCGGACCAGCTGGTTGTCAGCACTGCAAAACTTACTTATAACTTTGACGGTACGCCTCACAGCCGCAGTATGCGCGTGCAGTTTGTCAGCGCCTTACAACAGGGCCGCTGGCAGCTGGTGTCCACGCAGTTCACCGGCATCCCGGCGCCGAAACAATAAAGGGTTTATTGCGGCAACAAGCGCGGGCTCAGTATGCACTAGTCCCGCGCCAGCGCCATAACCACCAGCACAGCGCTATTACAGCCACCAGGCCCGGTACACTGGCTTCCAGACCAAAACTGCCGCCGGTCAGCCAGTCCGGGCTACCAGCAGCTGATACCGGATGGAGCATCCCGGTCTCGGTTGAGCCCGACACACCAAACCCCAATAAAGTGCCTTGGGTGAAATTCGCCATCAAATGCAGGCCAATCGGTAGCGCCAGGCTTTTGGTACGCAGATAGGCCAGACCAAACATGATTGAGGCGATAAAAATATTCACCAGGGCCAGATAGTTCCAGCTGTCACCTTGTTTGAGTGCGCCAGCATGATTCAGCACAAAATAAGCCGCCATCAACAGCTGTGCCGCCGCACTGCCCACACCGTCAATCAGACGCTGAAACATAAAACCACGGAAGGTCAGCTCTTCGGTCACCGCCACCCCGACAAACAACAGCACTGCCGCCGTGAATGCCGCAGGCGTCAGGCCCTGCCACTGCCAGCTGATTTGCCCAAGCAGAGTGAGTAACAAAGCCGGGATTGCCATTAAACCGGCACCGAGCAGCAGGCCAAGCAACAGCTGTTGCAACCAATGCCGGTTCAATGCGCCAAACAGCTGCGCCTGCGGTCTGCCATATAAACGCTGGCACAACAGCGACACCACCAGCACCAGCAACGCCTGCATCCAGGGTTCCAGGCTAAACCCCTGACTTTGACTGAGCAGCAAAAGCGGCAACAACCCCACCGCCAGCAGCAGAAAAAAGATGGCGATCCACCAGCCGTTTCGAAGTTCTGCCTGCTGATTTTTAAATATTGTTCTGAACATGCTGACTCCGAGTTGGTGCATTTTTCCGCTGGTGGTTAGGATGGCCCCTGAAGCCTTACCATAACGCGGCGACTGGGCGCTGTCATCCGGCTCTGATAAGCTCATCACCAGTTCAGCCTGAATCATGGAGTTTGGATGCCGCTTCCCCGCGCCAGTCAGCCTTTAGCCGGCCCACTCTGGCCTCTGTTACTCAAAGCCGGCCTGACATTATTAAAGCCCGGTCGGGCTTTTGGCGATGCACCACGCGAATATTGCCATAAGGCGGCCGCCCCCGCGCTGACAGAGCTTGATGCCTATCAGCAGTTTTTTAGCTTTGCACCCAACAGTGTGCCAATCTGTTTTTATTATCCATTACTGCAAAAAGCCCAGCTCGCCAGCATGTTGCAATGCCCTGGATTAAAAGTGGCGGGACTCATTCATCTGCACAATCACCTGCAGACGCAGCAGGAACTAACGCCGACACAGCTGTGCGACGGCGGCCCGCTACAGATCCAGACCCGGCTAAGCACTGTGCAGCATGCCAAAGGTTTATTACTGCGCGCCGAACAACAGGTGTGGCAACAGCAGCAACTGCTGCTAAGCGGCAACAGCGAATATCTGCTGCAAAAAGCGCCGCGTTCCGGGCCTAAAGCAGATGTGACCAGGCCACAGATCCAACCAGGACACCCTATCACTGACATCATCACCACGCCTGATGCGCCCCGTGCTTACGCCCGAATATCCGGTGATTACAACCCCATCCATTTATGGCGCTGGTCGGCACTGTTATTCGGCCAGCCCAGGCCCATTCTGCATGGCATGGCCAGTGCGGCGTTGTTGTGCCAGGCGTTAGGGCGACCAGTGCAACAACTGCAGCTGCAATTTAAAACACCGGTATGGCCGGGCATCCCGCTGCAACTGACGCAACAAAGTCATGGTGAATATGCCTTATGGCAACAAGACCGATTGTGCCTGTTGGCCAGTCTGCAATTTTGGCCTGATAAGACGGCAAGGCCGGATGCGGACTAACGTCAAACACCCACTGCGCCTGTTAAGACTGACGCTCTGTGGGCTTTGCCTCGCATGGTGGGCGAAGCCGCTGCAGGCCCAGCAGGCAATCAGAGCATTCACAACTACGGAATGGCAGCAACTGCAACAGCAGGCTGAACAATCCCCGCCACTGCCCACTCAGCCGTTAGCCGCATATTTTTCGGCCGGGCATTTTTTCCCGGCGTTACCACTACAGCCTCTACTGAGTGCTGACGGGCACTGGGTCTATTACTGGCGCCGGCAGGGCCAGCAATATTGGCTGTGCCGCAGTCAGGGCGATGGTGAAGAGCAGGTGCTGCATAAACAACGCGAAGTGCCGCCGCCACAGCTGATACTCAGTCGTGACCAACAGCAGCTGTGGCTGGCCGCATCCGATTTGTTGCAGTTGCTGGATATCCGGCGCAAAACGCTGCGGACAATCTGGCAGCCCGGTTTTGCTTTACCCGGCATCAGACCAAGTCCGTCCCGCCATAGTGCACAGCTGATTGAACTTAATGCTGACGGCGCTGTGCTGCAGTGGCAACAGGCGTCGACCAGTTACTGGTTTATCAACAACAACCATGCGGCCCGGCAAATCTGGCCAACACCACAGCGCCGCGCCTGGCAGGATAGCGCCGGCAAAGTGCTGTTCATGCAGCATGCTCAGGAACAAGAATCAGCCCAGACAGCAGCAGAAACAACATCAGGTCTGCTCCCGGACATCAGTGCTCAGCTGCGCAGCGCCGACGGCAAACTGCTGGCCACTGCCCGTTTGTATCAGCGGCTGTATTGGCACAGCGAAGATCCTGCCTGGCAAACTTTGCTGGACCAGCTGCAGGCATTCCGGCCGCAGTGCTCGATGCAGCTGCAAAGCACAGCGCTGGTTACACAAAAAAGCGCGGCGCCGGATAAAGTAAAAAGCGCAGCGTTTAAGCTGCTGGTCAGTTACTTCTGCAGCGATCAGACAGCTGCACAGCATCTGCTGCTGACGCTGGATACAGATCTGCAGATCCGCCAGCGCCTGCCACTACAGTTAAGTACCACAGCACCGCTGCCAGCTGGGGTGTCGCCGCAACAAGTGGCCTGGCAGGCACAAGACGGCCACACCATTCCGGGGCATCTGTATCTGCCGCCAGGCCGGCCACTGGCGCAAAGTCCACTGGTCACGCTGATCCACGGCGGCCCTTTTAGCCGCACCGACCCATCATACGACGTGCTGGTGCAATGGCTGGTCAATCACGGCGCTATTGTGCTGCAAGTGGATTACCGCAGTTCCGCTGGTTATGGGCCGGCTTTTATGCAGGCGGCGCAGGGCAATTTTGGCCCAGACAATCTGCTGCTCGACGATATTTTCAGTGGCCTGGATTTGCTGCTGCAAAACGGTATCGGCAACCCGGCGCAGCAAGCGGTGATCGGCCACTCTTTTGGTGGCTATCTGACCATTCAGGCGCTACAAGCACAGCCGCAGCGCTTTCGCTTTGGCCTGGCTCTGGCTGCGCCGGTCGATTTGGCGGCCACATTACAAGCTTATGTACCAACAGCCGCCACGCCGTTTGGTGAAAAATCCTTAAGTGACTTATTGCATGACGCTGCAGTACCCTGGCAGGACCCACATTGGCAACGCCAGCTCAGCGCAGCGTCACCACGCGCAAGGATCGCACTGTTGCAGCGCCCGCTGTATCTGTGGGCCGGTGGCCGTGACGACCGTATTGCGGCAGCGACTTTACAGCAGTTTCAGCAACAGGCGCTGGCACAGGGTAAAACAGTACGGCTGTGGCTGGACCCGGACAGCGGCCATCAGACCAGCACACTGCAAGGCCGGCGTCTGCAGTTTTATCTGGCTGCCAGTTTGCTGGTCAGTCATCTGCAATCCGGACCGCAGCCAAGCTTTGCACCGGCCGTCCACACCGATACCGGCAACCCGGAACTGGACCCGCTCGACGACATGTTGCAAGCACTGGAAGTCCGGCCAGTCACAGCTGGAAATTAACTTTTATTTAACTAAACTACAGAGACCATCCGAGGTCAGGACGACTGCCGGAGCCAACCACCCCAGAAGGATCTGCTGATGTGTAACCAGCCTTTGCGCTCCTGCGCGCCCCCACTCACCACCCTGCTCCATGCCAGATTTGCCTACACGTTGCTGTACTGCCTGCTGTTTAGTTTTAGTGCTGTGGTGCCTGCACAAATTGAACAGTTCAGCGTCGCGCAGTGCGCTCAGCTGGACGCTGCGCTGGAACTGAACCGCGAGCAGCAACGCCGTGGTTATCAACTGAAACAGGAGCTTAAAATCAAAGCGCAGCAGGCACAGCTCGAACTACAGCTGCAGTATCATTGCCAGCAACCACAAACTATACAACCGCGCCGGCGCGGCGCATCAACGGGTCAGAACACGCGGCCTGATAAATCCACATCCACCCAATCCAGACGCGCTGAACCGGTGAAAAATCCGGCCAGAAGTTCGCCGGCGGCCAGCCTGACCATCTCAGTGATCAGCGTCAAAGCGCCTTATCAGGGCGCCAAACAAAGGGCATGGCTGGCCTATTATCAGCCACCGTTTTATTGTTTTGGCGTGCGCCATACCGAGCGCATCCGCCAGTGCGTCGAGCAGCGCCAGCAGGCCCAACAGCGTTTTGAACAGCAATACAGCAAAGGGATAGCTGGCCACAGTCAATAACTTGTCTGACCAGTAACAGTCAGATATGCTGTGGCCCGGTTTTTCTGTTTTTGCGGAGTCACAATGCGCGTCACACTCAAACAAGCCCAGCGCATGCTGTTTTGGTTCGGTCTGCGATATATCCCGCTGATTGGTTTTTGCAGCCCGAAAATCCGCGAAATGTCGGACACGCACCTCGCGGTCAGCATGCCGCATACCTGGCGTACCAAGAACCATCTGGGCAGTATTTATTTTGGCGCGCTGGCAATTGGCGCCGACTTAGCCGGCGCTTTTCTGGTGTTCAGCAAAGCGCGGGAACGTGGCATCAACGCCAACTTTGCCTTTAAAGATGTCAAAGGCGAATTTTTAAAACGGCCGGAAGCGGAAGTCTGGTTTCGCAGCAATGACGGCGCCCTCATCGACGCCATGATGGACGAATCTATCGCCACCGGCCAGCGCATCAATAAAACCGTCAGTATCACAGTGACCTGCCCTTCGCTGCATGGCGACGAACCGATGGCGAAGTTTGAACTGACCTTGTCAGTCAAAGCGACCCGGAAAAAATAAGCCGCCGCCGGTTCAACCGGTAAAGCGGCGTGGCTGTAAGCCGGCGATTTGTGGCAAGACTTCGCGGATAAACTGCATAAAATGCGTGAGCCGCGCCGGATAATACCGCGCATAGGGATACACCAGATAGACCGGCAAGGCAGATGCCTGCCACTGCGGAAACACCGCCTGCAGCGCGCCATTTTCCAGCTCCTGACTAACAACCCAACGCGAGACTAAGGCGGCGCCGAGGCCGGCCTTTGCCGCGTCGCGGATCACGTATAAATTGTCGGAACTAAGTCTGGGTTTAATCGCAAAACGCACAGTCTGCGCCTGTTCCTGCTCAGTTAAACAGACTTCCTGGCGGTAATAGGTACTGAAGGCCAGCCAGGGCAGCCTGGCCAAATCGCTGACCTGCTGCAGCGGCGCATGCGCCGCCAATAAACCGGGCGCAGCCACCACCAGCCGTGGTACTTCGGCCAGCAACACGGCAACCAGCGCCGGATCTGTCACCGGGCCGACATGAATAGCACAATCGACCTGCTCGGCCAGGAAATCCGGCGCCTGATCATTGAGGCTCCAGTCGATTTGCAATTCCGGCCACTGCGCCAGATACGCCAGCAAAGGCGCCAGCAACTGTTCGCGGCCAAAAGCATGTGGTGCCCGCACCCGCAGCAAACCGGACGGCATGGCCGAACGCACATTGAGGTCATCAGTCAGCGCCTGCCAATCCTGCAGCAGTTGCCGCGCCCGTTGATAACAACGTTCGCCTTCGTCCGTCAGTTTCAGCTGATGAGTAGTGCGTAATAACAGCCGGCAATCCAGCAATTGTTCCAGACTGCGTAAGCGCCGGCTGACCGTGGGCTGACTGGTCCCCAGCTGCCGTGCCGCCGCTGACAAACTACCGGTCTCGACAATCCGTACCAGGGTTTGCAGCAGCTCTATTCTGTCTACGCTAAAAATTTCAGACTTGCTCATACTGATAACGTATAGCAGTTGTGCCAGTCAGGCAACTACCAGTGCCATGGCCGACGCTTTAGCATGCCGGGCATCCGCAGTTGTTTCCTGTTTTTGGAGTCTCTGATGCAAACTATTGCTTCGACCGAACCCGTTGCTACAACGGCTACTCCAGCCTTGTCTTTTGGCAAACTGCTAGCGCTGGCCGGCGCGACCGGCAGCAGTGTGGCGGCGATTTATTACAGCCAGCCAATCTTACCGCTTATATGCGCGGAACTTGGCAGTTCAGTCCGGCAAATCAGTCTGGTGCCCACCCTGACCCAATTTGGCTACGCCCTTGGCATTTTATTGCTGGTACCGCTCGGCGACCGCTTCAACCGCCGTAAGCTGATTCTGAGTAAAAGCCTGTTACTGGCGTTGACGCTATTGGCATTTAGCTTCAGCAGCGGCCTGCAAGGCTTGTTATTCCTCAGTTTACTGATTGGCTTGCTGGCCACTGTAGCGCAGGACATTGTCCCGGCAGTGGCGGCTTTGTCGGATCCGGCGCGGCGGGGCCGCACCGTCGGCACAGTGATGACAGGACTGTTGCTCGGTATTTTGTTATCCAGAACTGTCAGCGGTCTGGTCAGTGCCTGGGACAGCTGGCGTCTGCTATATCAGCTGGCCGCGCTGAGTATTTTGGCCAGTGGCGTACTGGCCTGGGCCATGTTGCCGGCCTTGCCCGGTGACCGCAGCCTGAGTTATGGCCGGCTGCTCAGCTCGATGCTCAGTCTGTGGCGACAATATCCGCTGCTGCGCCGGGCCGCACAGGCGCAGGCGCTGTTTTCGGTTGGCTTTGCCGCCTTCTGGTCGACACTGGCGTTAATGCTGGCCGA
>CBFGPY010000093.1:0-7506 GCA_965650755.1 uncultured Chromatiaceae bacterium
AATCACAGGTCAATGCTGAGATGGCGACAGGCGCCGTCGAAGTTTACGCATCCAGCCTGACCATCCTGAACAAATCGCCAGCGCTGCCACTGGATTTTAATCAGAACAACTCTGAAGAGCAGCGTCTGAAGTATCGTTACCTCGATTTACGTCGTCCGCTGATGAGCGACCGGCTGAAATTCCGTGCCAAAGTCACCAGCTTTGTGCGGAACTTCATGGACAGCCACGGCTTTATGGATATCGAAACCCCGATCCTGACCAAAGCGACGCCGGAAGGCGCGCGTGACTATCTGGTACCAAGCCGCACGCACAAAGGCCAGTTCTTCGCGTTGCCGCAGTCTCCACAGCTGTTTAAACAACTGCTGATGATGGCCGGGATGGACCGCTATTATCAGATCGTCAAATGTTTCCGTGACGAAGACTTACGTGCCGATCGTCAGCCGGAATTCACCCAAATCGATATCGAAACCAGCTTTATGACAGCTGTTGAAGTGCGTGCTGTCACAGAAAAAATGGCGCGTCAGCTGTTTAATGAAATGCTGCAGGTGGACCTTGGTGAGTTCCCGCAAATGACTTACAACGAAGCCATGCGTTTGTATGGTTCTGATAAGCCGGACCTGCGTAACCCGATGTCGTTTGTTGATATCGCTGATTTAGTCAAAGACGTTGAATTTAAAGTGTTCTCAGCGCCAGCCAACGACCCGAAAGGCCGCGTTGTGGCATTAAAAGTGCCAGGTGCAGCTGAGAAAGTGTCGCGTAAAGACATTGACGGTTACACCGCCTTCGTTGGCATCTATGGTGCCAAAGGTCTGGCCTGGCTCAAGGTCAATGACATCAACGCCGGTGTTGAAGGTATTCAGTCGCCGGTTGCTAAATTCCTGACGCCGGAAATCATCGCGGAAATTCTGCGCCGCACTGGTGCCGAAAATGGCGACCTGATTTTCTTTGGTGCAGACCGTTACAAAGTTGTCTGTGAAGCCATGGGCGCGCTGCGGCTGAAACTGGGCGAAGAGCTGGGCCTTACTGTTCAGGGCTGGCGTCCGCTGTGGGTCATCGACTTCCCGATGTTCGAAGAAAACGATGATGGCAGTTTCTCGGCCGTGCATCACCCGTTTACCTCGCCACTGGATACCGATGCGTTCCTGAACACGCCAATGGCTGAGTTAGATTTAGGCAATTTACTGTCAAATGCCTACGACATGGTGTTAAACGGCACCGAATTAGGCGGTGGCTCTGTGCGGATCCATACCGCAGATGTGCAAGCCAAAGTGTTCCAGCTGCTTGGCATCAGCGATGAAGAAGCTGCTGAAAAATTTGGTTTCCTACTAGAAGCGCTGCGTTACGGTGCGCCTCCGCATGCGGGTCTGGCGTTTGGTCTGGATCGCCTGGTGATGTTGATGACCGGTGCGACGTCTATTCGTGATGTGATGGCATTCCCGAAAACAGCAACTGCTGCGTGCCCGCTGACCGACGCCCCAGGTTTTGCCAATCCACAGCAGCTGGCAGAACTGAGTGTGCAGGTCGTAATCAAAGATCAGAAATAATTGTCGGCAGGCCGCGCCTGCTGCAACTGACATTAAAAGCGGCGACATCTGTCGCCGTTTTTTCTGTTGTTTAAGTTGAATACCGCAGCGCTGCTGCAGTTTGAACCATGGAGTACATGATGGCCGGACATAGTAAATGGGCCAATATGAAGCACCGCAAGGCGCGTCAGGATGCCAAAAAAGTCAAAATCTTCACCAAACTCATCCGCGAACTGACAGTTGCAGCCAAACAAAGTCCCGATCCGGATGGCAATCCGCGTTTACGTACGGCTATTGCCAAAGCTTTAGTGAATAACCTGTCGCGCGATGTCATTGAGCGCGCAGTAAAACGCGGCGCCGGTGACAGCGACGGCGAAAACTTCGAAGAGCTGGTGTACGAAGGTTATGGGCCAAATGGTGTCGCCATTATCGTCGAAACGCTGACCGATAATCACAAGCGTACAGTGCAGGATGTACGCAGCGCCTTTACCAAATACGGCGGCAATCTGGGTACTAACGGCTCCGTGTCGTATTTGTTTAGCCGGCAGGGCACTTTGAGTTTTGCACCAGGTATTAATGAAGATCAGCTGATGGAATTAGCATTAGACGCTGGCGCTGACGATGTAGTGATGCATGAGGACGGCTCTGCCGAGGTGACGACCACACCAGAAGCCTTTGTGGACGTAAAAGAAGCGCTGGAGCGGGGCGGCCTGTCTGCCGAACATGCTGAAATCAGCCTGGTACCGTCGACCAAAGCGGAGATCGGAGCGGACACTGTGGTTAAATTCTTTAAGCTGATTGATATGCTTGAAGATTTCGATGACGTGCAAAACGTTTACCACAATGCCGAGATCGCCGACGACGTGCTGGCGCTGGTGGAATAGTGCAGATTATTCTGGGCATTGACCCCGGCAGCCGGTTGACTGGTTATGGTGTGATCCGGCAACAGGGCGGTAAGTTCGAATATATCGCCAGTGGTTGTATCCGCATGACGCTGACCGAAATGCCGGACCGGCTGAAACAGATTTTTGACGGCGTCAGCCAAATCATTTTGCAAACGCAGCCGACAGTTTTTGCGATTGAGCAGGTGTTTATGGCACGCAATCCGGATTCCGCGCTGAAACTGGGTCAGGCGCGCGGTGCTGCTATTGTGGCCGCTAAATTTGCCGGACTTGAGGTTTACGAGTATTCGGCGCGTCAGGTCAAACAATCCGTGGTTGGCACCGGGGCTGCGGCGAAAGAGCAGGTGCAGCACATGGTGAAATCCTTGCTGAAATTACCGGCAAACCCGCAGGCAGATGCTGCCGATGCCCTTGCTGTTGCGCTGTGCCATGGGCATACTCAGCAAAGTCTATTGCATCTGGCCGGTCAGGCCAGCAAAACAGTCCGTGGCCGTCTGCGCCGATAGCGATTGTTGGCAGTCCCGCAGTTTTAGTTCTTCAGGCAGGTATTCATGATTGGTCGTTTACGCGGTGTGGTGCTGGAAAAGCAGGCTCCGGAAATTCTGCTGGAAGTTGGCGGCGTTGGTTATGAAGTGCAATTGCCGCTGACCAGTTTTTACAGCTTGCCTGCCACCGGGCAGGAAGCGATCATTTATACCCATTTTGTTGTACGGGAAGATGCGCAGTTGCTGTATGGTTTCAGTTCGGTCGCCGAGCGTAGCTTGTTTCGCCAGCTGATTAAAGCCAACGGTATAGGCCCCAAAATGGCGCTGACTATTTTGTCAGGCCTCACCGCCAGCCAGTTTGTCCGCTGTGTACAAGCCAACGATATCAGTACTTTAGTGAAACTTCCCGGCGTCGGCAAAAAGACCGCCGAACGTTTGCTGGTGGAGATGCGCGACCGCTTAAAAGACTGGGGCTTGAATATTGATACTCCGGTCACTGACCATTTAGTGTTAGGCGATGACGAAGTGCAGCAATTTGCGCTGCAGGACAGCCCGGAACAGGACGCGGTCGGCGCCTTACTGAGTCTCGGTTATAGTCAGTCACAGGCGGCGGCTGCGGTGAAGAAAGTATTCAAAGCAGACCTTAGCAGTGAGCAGCTGATTAAAGCTGCTTTAAAATCCATGATTTAACGACAAGGCCGGCAGAATGATTGAAGCAGATCGGTTGGTGGCTCCCACAGCCAGAATTGAAGAAGAAGTCATAGACCGGGCGATCCGGCCAAAATCGCTGGCTGACTATACCGGTCAGGACCATGTGCGCGCTCAGATGGCGATTTTTATCGAAGCCGCCCGTGGCAGGGGAGAGCCGCTGGACCATTTGCTGATCTTCGGTCCGCCGGGATTGGGAAAAACCACGCTGGCGATGATTGTCGCCAATGAAATGGGTGTCAATATCAAACAGACTTCCGGTCCTGTGCTGGAAAAAGCCGGTGATCTGGCCGCCTTGTTAACCAATCTGGAACCGAACGATGTGCTGTTTATTGATGAGATCCACCGGTTAAGCCCGGTCGTGGAAGAGATCCTGTATCCGGCAATGGAAGATTATCAGCTGGACATTATGATTGGCGAAGGCCCCGCCGCCCGATCGATAAAACTGGATTTGCCACCTTTTACACTGGTAGGTGCTACCACCCGTGCCGGCGCGCTGACATCGCCGCTACGCGACCGTTTTGGCATCGTACAGCGCCTTGAATTTTATAAAACCGAAGAATTGGCGGCTATTGTGCAGCGCTCAGCCGATTTTCTGAACTTGCCATTGGATTTGGTTGCCGCGACAGAGATTGCCAGACGCTCACGGGGCACCCCACGCATTGCAAACCGGCTGCTACGTCGTGTCCGTGACTATGCGCAGGTAAAATCTCAAGGCAAGGTTGATGTTGAAATCGCCAATCAGGCTCTGTTGATGGTGGATGTTGATGCACAAGGCTTTGACTATATGGATCGCAAGCTAATTCTCGCGATCATTGAAAAATTTATGGGCGGTCCGGTTGGACTGGATAATCTGGCGGCTGCCATTGGCGAAGAAAAAGAAACTATCGAGGATGTGATAGAACCTTATCTGATCCAGCAAGGTTTTATCCAGCGCACGCCGCGCGGCCGGATCGCCTCGCAACACGCTTACCGCCATTTTGGTTTTGATCTGCCGCATTCCCAAAGCTGACAGTTTCCCCTGGGGTACCGATGTTTGCTGCGGCGTATTCACTTCAGTAGAGGCTGTGGCAGTGCTGGTAAATGTGGTTATTTAGCCAAAAAAAAACCCGCTCAAGGAGCGGGCAATGCAACAAGTTGAAGTAAGACTTCAAAAAATCCAGGGAACATGTTGAGCAACCCGGTCTCTGTCGCCAGACACCCAATCACTCTGTGATCTTCACTACAATTCAAAACCCTCGGTCTGAATCGTTGCGCTAGTGCAGAACACGCTGCGCATTCTAGGGATTTAGAATATTTACTTCAAACGAGAAAAATTACCATCATTAATTAATAAAACTAATGCGAATATTCATGCATTATTCATGAATATTAAGTTGTAATGTTTGAAGCTCATATTTGACGGCCTGTACAGGAGTGTTTGCAATTGGTCTTACCAATCGTGTCATTAAAAAAAATACTGCCGCATTTGACGAGGAAATTCTGCATTTCATCGTTAATCCAGTTCTGTTCATCGCGAATTCAGGAACTTCCGGCAAAGCTGGGCAGACTCATTGCAGAATAAACAGCCAACGGCTAAGAAGTTCTGAATTTTTTTTACAAATGCCGAGCAGGTGCTGTTGAGTTAAACCCGGGTGTCCAATATCATAGCGCCCAAATTTGTAGCCATTTTCAGATGTTCAGAGGTGTTTTCCGGTGGCAGGTCAGCTTTCAGTCCTAAGTCTTATTCTCGAAGCCAGTATAGTGGTCAAAATTGTCATGTTGATCCTGATGTCTGCTTCAATCGTGTCTTGGGCCATGATCATCCAGCGCAATAAAGCTCTGAGTCAGGCTCTCGACGAGAGTCGCAAATTTGAAGACCGTTTCTGGTCTGGCATTGATTTATCCAAGCTTTATAACGAAGTTAGCGCCCGGGCTAATGTCTCCGGTATGGAAGCTTTATTCAAAGCTGGCTTCAAAGAATTTGCCCGTCTGCATAAAACCTCTGCCCGCTCACCTGCCGCTGTGATGGAGGGGACGCAACGGGCCATGCGCGTCGGCTTATCCCGAGAAGTGGAACGTCTGGAAACACACTTACCGTTTTTAGCGACTGTTGGTTCGATCAGCCCTTACATCGGCCTGTTTGGCACTGTGTGGGGCATTATGAACGCGTTTATGGCTTTGGGTGCCGTACAGCAAGCCACTCTGGCAATGGTCGCACCACCTATTGCTGAAGCATTGATCGCAACGGCGATAGGTCTGTTTGCCGCTATTCCGGCCGTAATTGCCTACAACAAATTCTCCCACAGCGTCGAGCAGCTGGAAAACTCATACGCCAACTTTGTTGAAGAGTTTTCAAACATCCTGCACCGTCAGGCCGTCAGCAGCGGAGACAATCACTAATGTACGTTCGGAAGAAACGCCGGATGGTGGCGGAAATAAACGTAGTCCCATACATCGATGTTATGTTGGTACTGATGGTTATTTTTATGGTGACTACACCAATCATCACCCAAGGGGTTAAGGTTGAGCTGCCTAAGTCGAAGGCAGAACCTATCGAGCAGATGAAAGATAATAAAACCCCGATCGTCGCAACAGTAGACGAAGCGGGTTTGTATTATTTTGAAAAAGACAGTGTGCAAAAAGGGCCATTTAACGCCGAAGCTTTGCAGGCTGAAGTGATGAGTACCCTGACCATAGAGCCTGGTACGCAGGTGATTATCAAAGCGGACGGCCGGGTTGACTACAACTCAGTAATCCACCTACTGAATATGTTAAAGGAAGCTGGCGCCCCTGCGGTCGGATTGATGACTGAAGACGTGGAGTCTAAGTAAGATGGATCCGGCGTTTAAAAAGGCGCTGCAGATATCAGCGTCTCTGCATCTGGCATTGTTCTTGGCGCTATTTATTAATTTCAGTTTTTTTGACAAAAACGAAGTGATAGTGGTGCCATTATATTCAGCCTCCAATGCACCTTTGCAGGCTAGCATGGTAGACAATCCGAATCTGAAAGAGGCTGAAAAGCCAACCCGCAAAAAACCTGAACCAAAGCCTGAGCCGCCGAAACCAGAGCCAAAGCCTGAAGAGCCGGAGGAAGACCCGAAAGAAGAACTGCAAAAGCAGGAAGAAGAGCGAAGAATTCAGGAACAAAAAGAGATTCAGGTAAAGAAAAAGCAAGAAGAAGCCAAAAAGAAAAAAGAAGAGGCTGATCTGGCCTTAAAGAAGAAAAAAGAAAAAGAAAAGCTGGATAAACAGAAAAAAGAAGAAGAGCGTAAAAAAGCTGAAGCTGAGAAGAAAAAGAAAGAAGAATTAGCGAAGAAAAAGAAAGAAGAAGAGCTGAAAAAGAAAAAAGATGCAGAAGCTAAGAAAAAAGCAGAAGCGTTGAAGAAGAAAAAAGCTGAAGATAAAAAGCGCAAGCAGGAATTAGATAAAGCTGCAGAAGAAATGATGCTCGAGGATGAGCTGGCAGAAGAAGCGGACGAAGCTCGCCGCGCCGCCCGTCAAGGGCAGCTGCTGACAGAAAAACAACGTTATGTTGCAATGATTGTTGAACGTGTCCGTCAGAGCTGGTTCACTGATGATACGATGAACGGCAAAGAGTGCGTAATTGAGCTGAAACTGGCCAGCAATGGTTTTGTCACCAGCTTGAATGTCGTAGGCGGTGACGCTGGTGTTTGTAATGCCGCTGTCAATGCAATTAATCGGGTTGGTCGTTTCCCGATGCCGGAAGATCCTGATTTGAATCAGGAGTTCCGTGAATTGAAATTACCGTTTAAGAAATAACACAGAGACGAGACTATATGAATTTCAGATGGATAACGAAGTCCGTGATTGCTGCTGCAGCACTCATCGCCAGCTGTGCTCAGGCTTCATTGGAAATTATTATTACTGAAGGTGTCGACAGCGCCC
>CBFGPY010000094.1:0-7491 GCA_965650755.1 uncultured Chromatiaceae bacterium
AATCGGGATGCATAGTTGTGGGCGCGTCGGATTCTGGCAACAGTTTTTGCAAAACTGACAGAGGAGACGTGCTGTGGCGAACACGATGTACCATCGTTGCTCGCTGCTTGCCTTGTTGTGTGTCGATTCGGCTATCGCCGCAGAAATGCCCCTGAATATGACCCGGGGTGTGACGGAAATCAGTCAGAAGGTCTATGACCTGCATATGACGATTTTCTACATTTGCTGCGCTATTGGCCTGGTGGTTTTTGGTGCCATGTTTTGGTCCATTCTTCATCATCGCAAAGCAAAAGGTGTGCAGCCTGCCCAATTTCATGAGAGCACCAAAGTTGAACTGCTTTGGACTGCAATTCCCGTCGTAATCCTGATTCTGATGGCTGTTCCGGCTACCCGGACCCTGATTGCCATGGAAGATACCAGTAAATCAGATGTGACTATTCTGGTGACTGGTTCTCAATGGAAATGGCATTACAAATACCTTGAATATCCGGTTGAGTACTATTCGCTGCTCGCCACGCCGGCCAAACAAATTCAAAACAAACTGCGCAAAAATGAAAACTATCTGCTGGAAGTTGACCGGCCTCTGGTCATTCCAACCGGTAAAAAAGTCCGGTTCCTGATGACATCGGATGACGTGATCCATTCGTGGTGGGTGCCGGCATTTGCAGTCAAAAAAGACGCAAACCCGGGTTTCATCAATGAAGCCTGGACGCAGGTAGAACAACCCGGTACCTACAGGGGCCAATGTGCTGAACTCTGCGGTAAAGACCATGGGTTTATGCCGATTGTCGTCGTTGCGAAATCACCGGAGGACTTTAATAGCTGGATTCAGGCAGAAGGGGATCGGCTGGCTAAGCTGAAAGCTGCGGAGCAGGAGCTGTTATCCATGCAGATGACCATGCCTGATGCGATGGCTTTAGGTGAAAAGGTATATCAGGGGTATTGTGCGGCCTGCCATCAACCGACGGGTACCGGATTACCCGGCGTTTTCCCGGCTTTAAAAGGCAGCAAAATAGCGACTGAAGCTACACAAAAAAGCACTCACATTGACATTGTACTGCACGGGAAAACCGGCACAGCCATGCAGGCTTTTGGTAAACAGCTGAGTCTGCAGGAAATCGCTGCCGTCATCACTTATGAGCGCAACGCCTGGGACAATAACACCGGTGATCTGGTCCAGGCTGCTGATATTCAGGCAGCCAAAAACGGACAGAAGGAGTAAGGCATGAGCACAATCTCAACAGATACACATAAGCATGCCGGCCCGCACGCCGAGGATCACGGTCATCACCATCCGCCCGCTGGCTTTAAACGCTGGTTTTATACAACAAATCATAAAGATATCGGCACTCTATATCTGCTGTTTGCGTTGACGATGTTTTTTATCGGTGGACTGATGGCGATGGTGATCCGGGCTGAATTGTTTCAACCGGGTTTGCAGCTGGTTGAACCGGCATTTTTTAATCAAATGACCACAGTACATGGTCTGATTATGGTGTTCGGCGCCGTGATGCCGGCTTTTACTGGTCTGGCAAACTGGTTAATCCCGATGATGATTGGTGCGCCGGACATGGCGCTGCCGCGGATGAACAACTGGAGTTTCTGGATCCTGCCGTTTGCCTTTGCGATTCTGCTGATGTCATTGTTTATGGAAGGCGGTGGGCCGGGCTTTGGCTGGACTTTCTATGCGCCGCTATCGACCAAATACAGTGGCGATAGTACAGCTCTGTTTGTATTTTCTGTCCATATCATGGGGATATCCTCCATCATGGGCGCAATCAACGTGATAGTGACCATCTTTAACCTGCGTGCCCCCGGTATGACATGGATGAAAATGCCACTCTTTGTCTGGACCTGGTTAATCACGGCGTTTCTGTTAATCGCCGTGATGCCGGTGCTGGCCGGCACTGTCACTATGGTGTTGACCGACAAGTACTTTGGCACCAGTTTCTTTGATGCTGCTGGTGGTGGCGACCCGGTTTTGTTCCAGCATATTTTCTGGTTCTTTGGACACCCGGAAGTGTACATCATGATTCTGCCGGCTTTTGGCATTGTCTCCAGCATTGTGCCAACGTTTTCCCGCAAGCCGTTGTTTGGGTATGCATCTATGGTCTACGCCACGTCCAGTATCGCGTTGTTGTCTTTTTTAGTCTGGGCACACCATATGTTTACTACGGGGATGCCGGTCTTCGCTGAGCTGTTTTTTATGTACTGCACAATGTTAATTGCTGTGCCCACCGGGGTAAAAGTCTTTAACTGGGTCGCAACTATGTGGCGCGGGGCTTTGACTTTTGAAGTGCCGATGATGTTCGCGATTGCATTTATCGTGTTGTTTACCATCGGTGGTTTCTCCGGGCTGATGCTGGCGATTACGCCGGCAGATTTCCAGTACCACGATACCTACTTTGTGGTAGCGCATTTCCACTATGTACTGGTGACCGGTGCCATTTTCTCCATCATTGCAGCTGCTTATTACTGGCTGCCGAAATGGACGGGGCACATGTATGACGAAACATTAGGCCAGTGGCATTTCTGGTGCTCACTGATCTCGGTCAATCTGTTGTTTTTCCCGATGCATTTTGTCGGACTGGCAGGCATGCCAAGGCGGATACCGGATTATGCCCTGCAGTTTGCCGATTTTAATGCGCTGATCAGTATTGGTGGTTTTGCCTTTGGCCTGTCACAGCTACTGTTTTTGTGGGTTGTGGTGAAATGTATCAACGGCGGCAAACCGGCGACCAATCAGGTATGGGAAGGTGCAGAGGGTTTGGAGTGGCAGCTGACATCGCCACCGCCTTATCACAGTTTTACCACACCACCGGAAGTGAAGTAGGACAGCATCATGCAGGCACCTGACCATCTGCCCTTATTGCGCAAACTGGTGATCATCACAGTATTGATGTTTGGGTTTGGCTTTGCGCTGGTGCCACTATATGACGTGTTTTGTGACCTCACCGGGCTCAATGGTAAAACCAGTACAATGGCTGCTAATGCTGATCGGGCTGTAACCGATCAGCAGCGCACCATCACTATTGAGTTCTTAGCCAAGCCGGATCCGAAAATGCCCTGGCGGTTTGAACCGGAAGTCCGGCAAATCCAGGTGCATCCGGGTGAGATCAAACTTGTACATTATGCGGCGGAGAATCCAACTTCAGCATTGATGGTGGCACAGGCGGTTCCATCAGTGTCACCGGGCCAGGCCGCACTATACTTCAACAAAATGGAGTGCTTCTGCTTTCAACGCCAGACGCTTAAAGCGGGCGAAAAGCTGATGATGCCATTGCAATTTTATGTAGACCCGGCATTGCCGGCACAATTTTCAACTATCACGCTGTCTTACACGATGTATGACGTAACCCAGCATAGTCCGGCCGCGAACGGTGCGGTTGTTTATCAGACGGGGAAGTAACATGGCCAAGACATATCAGCATTACTACGTACCAGAACAAAGCCCATGGCCGATAGTCGGCGCAGTCGCTTTGTTTTTATTGGCATTTGGTGCCGGTCATTTTGTCAACGAAGTGACCAGAAACAAAGAAGGGCATGGCGAGTATATGTTGCTGGCCGGAGTGGCCTTGCTGCTGTTTATGCTGGTCGGCTGGTTTCGCAATGTAATTGATGAATCGATGGGCGGTTTGTATAGCGAGCAAATGGACAGATCATTCCGGCAGGGCATGAGCTGGTTTATTTTTTCTGAAGTCATGTTCTTTTTTGCCTTTTTTGGCGCGTTATTTTATGCGCGGATGATCGCGATGCCATGGCTCGATGGTGAGAGCAATAACGCGATGACTGCCGAGATCCTCTGGCCGGATTTCAGTGCACACTGGCCAATGACCAAAACGCCGGGCGGTATCGAAACCAATGCGATGCCTTGGCAGGGGCTCCCGCTCTATAACACCTTAATTCTGCTGACATCTTCTGTCACGCTGCAGTTTGCCCATGTGGCATTAGAGCAGGGGAAACGCTTGCAATTACGCTTGATGCTGTTACTGACTATCTTACTGGGGGCCAGCTTTTTAGCGCTGCAGGCCTATGAATATATGCATGCCTATCAGGAATTGAATTTACGGCTGGATTCAGGCATTTACGGCAATACTTTCTTTTTGTTAACCGGTTTCCATGGTTTGCATGTGACTTTAGGCGCAATCTTTCTGACCGTGATTTGGCTGCGGATCATGCTGAAGAATCACTTTACCGCCCACAATCATTTTGCCTTTCAGGCGGCAGCCTGGTACTGGCATTTTGTCGATGTGGTCTGGTTGTGTTTGTTTGTGTTTGTCTACGTGTTATAGCAAGGACTGAAACAGACCCGGCGTACTTGCCGGGTCTGTATCGCTGATTTAATAAGGTCGCTGATGAGGTTCAATCCATCCCATCGCCAACGCCAGAATAATCAGCGCCATCACAAGGACGGAGAACAAGACACGCCGGCCCAGATGCTTTGACATCGATGCCTGATTCGGATCGTTTTTTAACATCAGAAATAAAGCGCGAAACAGCTGAAATACAACAAAAACTAATAAAGCGACCAACACAATTTTAATCAGCATGACAGGTGTCCTTATGACGCAACCCACAGATTTGTCAGCATCTTCTGCCGCAAAGCCATGGCAGTATTTCGCTGTGCTGATAACTGTGGCGGCATTTTTGCTGTTAAGCAAGTTAGCCTGGTGGCAATGGCAGCGTGCAGAGGAAAAAACTCAGCAGTTGCAGCAAATTGCGCACTGGCAGCAACAGGCCGGTGTGCCGGTTGCGCAGCTGCAGATGACAGATTTGGCAGCATTGGATGGCGCACCACTAAAAGGGCAGGTACGTTGGGTATCACCTTATATCTGGCTGCTGGACAATCAAATAGTTAATGGCGTGGTGGGTTACGATGTAGTAGTTCCGGTGCAGGCGCAGGACCTGGTGTTTTTGCTGAATTTAGGCTGGACAGCAGGGCGTGAGGATCGTACAGCGCTGCCCCAGGTTTTGATCCCTGAAGTTGTTGAGCTGGAAGGGGTGCTGCGCACAGCACCAAGGCCGTTTCTGCTTGGACAGAATGTGGAAGACGCAGCCGGTTATCCGCAGCGGATCCAGGCCGTGTTACCACAACAGCTGGCTGAAACCAGTGGTCTTAAGTTACTGGACGCAGTGTTTTATCAACAACAAAGCAATTTTATTTCGCACTATCAACCCGTGATCTTGCCGCCGGAAAAGCATCGTGCCTATGCGCTGCAGTGGGCACTGTTAGCGGTGGCGGTGGTGTTTGTTGCCTTAGCCGTCAGACATCAGCGAGGTCGTCATGAGTAAACAGCGTTTTCTCAGTCTGTTTTTATTCATCGCTGCAGTACCGGTGTTGCTGGCATTTGCCATGCTGAAAACTGGCTGGTATCACGCCGGTGTGAACAACAAAGGCATCTGGTTCGAGCGGGAAGTTCGGTTATTGCCGGCTATTACGCCGTCACAGGCACATTGGCGGTTAGTGTATTTGCAACCAGCCAGCTGCGACAAAGCCTGCAAGTCGATTGAACACTTAATGCAGCAAATTGATTTGGCGCTTGGCCGCAAGCAGGATCAACTGGATTTGGTGGTACTCACAGAGCAACCCGTCACGTCATCGTTCAACAAGCCAGACATCAAGTATATCCAGCAATCTTTTGCCGGTTTGGCGGCTGGCAATCTGATGATAGTCGACCAGCAAGGCCTGGCATTGTTGCATTATCCGTTACCAGACACGGTGGAATCATTGCCGTTACTCGGAAAAGATGTGATGGCTGACCTGCAGAAATTGCTGAAATTTGACCGGGGACCAACATGATGTGGATACAAAGGCTTGTCAGTTTTGCCATTGCTTTGACCATGACAGTGATTGTACTGGGCGCTTATACCCGGCTGACTGACGCCGGTCTGGGGTGTCCGGACTGGCCAGGTTGCTATGGTTTTTTGCAGGTACCGCAGGATCATCACGCAGAGGTTGCCGCCAGCCGTTTTCCAGAGCGGCCACTGGAACCACACAAAGCCCGCAATGAAATGGTGCATCGCTATTTTGCCGGCACACTTGGACTGGTCATCGCCGGTATTTTTCTGTTGAGCTGGTGGCAACAACGCAGAATCAGGTTATTGCCTGTGACTTTATTGGCGCTGGTGGTGTTTCAGGCTGCGCTCGGCATGTGGACCGTCACACTGAATTTGTTTCCGCTGGTGGTGATGGGGCACTTACTCGGCGGTTTCACTTTGCTGACCTTATTGTGGCTGTATCGCCGGCAGCTGAAACCTGTCACCCCAACCCCAGTTGAGGTGCCCACTCGGTTGCGCCGGGCCGGAACGCTGGCCTGCCTGGTGTTAGTCGGCCAAATCGCTTTGGGAGGCTGGACGTCAGCAAACTATGCCGCCTTAGCCTGTGTCGAGCTACCGCTGTGCCATAGCGGCTGGACCGGTCAGTTACGCTTTGCTGAAGCTTTTGATTTGCATCTGGGGCATGACAACTATGAGTTTGGTGTGATGAGTAAAGAGGCGCGCCAGACCATCCATGTCAGTCACCGGCTGGGAGCCGTTCTGACCCTGCTGCTGGTTGGCTTTTTTGCCTGGCAATTATGGCGTTTCAGTCGCACTTTGCCTGTGTCTGAAGCGATGGGACACAGACGACAATCGCAGTATGTGCTGTTGTTATTGCTAGTGCAGTTCTGCCTCGGTGTACTGAATATCTGGTGGTTGCTACCACTGCCCAACGCCGTGGCGCATAACTTTGTCGCAGCGAATCTGCTCGCCGCAACAGTGCTGGCGCGTTACGGCATAAGACAGCGACATCAGGCGTTATTGACTGACACCGCACACTCATATCTCTCTTCAGACAGGAGCCCGGCATGAATCTCAGCAGAATTGCAGTGATGCAGGAAATCCGCCAAAGCTGGAATGACTATTACCAGCTGACCAAACCTAAAGTTGTGGCGTTATTATTGTTAACCGCTTGGGTGGGGATGTGGCTGGCCCCGGCTACAGAGCCACAACCGGGCATGATGTTGATGGCATTAACCGGTATTGGTTTGTTGTCAGCCGCGGCAGCAGCTCTCAATCATGTGTTGGATCAGAACATCGATGCCCGGATGGCCAGAACACAACGGCGTCCGGTCGCTACAGGGCGGGTTAGCCCGCAGCAGGCAGTGACTTTTGCTTTGAGTCTGGCCGCTATTGGCTTTGGTTTATTGTATGGCTTTGTGAATCCGTTGACGGCCTGGTTGACCTTAGCCAGCCTGTTTGGCTATGCCGGTATCTACACGATGTTCCTGAAGCGCGCGACACCGCAGAATATTGTCATTGGCGGTCTGGCCGGCGCTATGCCGCCGCTGCTGGGCTGGACCAGCATGACCGGGGCATTGTCGGCCGAACCCTGGTTGCTGGTGATGATTATTTTCGCCTGGACGCCGCCGCATTTTTGGGCCCTGGCTATTCACCGGCGTGATGACTATGCCAAAGTGAATATTCAGATGTTACCAGTTATACTTGGTATTG
>CBFGPY010000095.1:0-7473 GCA_965650755.1 uncultured Chromatiaceae bacterium
AAATCAACACGAAAGTCGTGTGGGTATGCAGCGGGTTCTGCCAGTTCTTCAGCCACCAGTATCACCGATGAGGCGTTACAACCTTCAGCGTGGTGAGCCGCGAAAAATGCGGCTCTTTCATGATCTTTATAAACTGAAGCACGGACAAACCAGCTCTTGGCCTGACATTCAATACAGACCAGCTGCCCCCGGTAGAGGTCAGGCTCCGTTTGATAGCGGGCGACAGTACAGTCAGTGTTGTCAGCGGTAAATCTGGCTTTTTGCAATCCTTGCCTCGGCTCACATCAGCATATGCAACTTATCTTTAGCCAAATTTCCTGTTATTTGTCCAGTGTTATTGTTAAGTACTGTCGAAAGTGATGAAGACCAAGTAATTATACTAAATTCGGGAACATTCCATTACAGCTGCACTCAGCCTATTAATACACACAAAACACGAACCCAACACAGTGTGCTGACATCACACATTTGGCTGTGTTGGGGATGAAGTGATTTATCTCAATATACAATTTTTTCTTCCACCCCGGAATATTGCGAATGCAGTATAATACTACGCAGGCCACGCGATAAATTCTTGGTAGCGCAAAATTCTCAATTTGTATTGTTATTGCTTTTCAATTGGCGAATCCAAATTTTTATCCTGTGCAGCCAATTCTTTTTGCAATCGTTCACTATTCTTTTTTGCCGTTTCGCTACCATTATCTATAGCTTTTTGTAGATACTCATTTGCTGTTTTTAGGTCACCTTGATGTATTTTTAGCTGAGCGTAATTGTTAAATAACTTCGCTTTGGAAGATTTTCTGAGTTTCGCCGAGTTTTTAATTGCGTGATCAAAATTCTGTTCCGATTTTTCGTAATTTTGGTCTAGCAAATATGCCCATCCTATGGAGTTGTCTAACGTGGGGTCATTAATATTCTCAGCTTCCCGGATGCTTTTAGCCTTTTCAAAATGCCCGAACGCTTCGCTGAATTGCCCCAGGTCTGTATATGCAAGCGCTATATTATAGTGCGCTCTATAATAGTTCGGCTGTTGCAAAAGTAATGAATCAATCATTTGAATAGATTCTTGCAGATTTCCTTCACGACGTAACGCAACCGCTTCGTCTAATTGAGATACATGTTCTGCATTGATTGTTTTTTGAAATTTGTCTTCGTTATCCGCAAAAGCATTAAAATGCATTAGTATTATTGATAATGCGATTACTGCTTTAATTGTTTGGGTCATCATATCCAATTTCCCCATTAGATTGTAAAGATATTTGATTGTTTAGCTCTCTGTAAATTCTCTGGTTGTCGCTTAGTCTACTGAATAAATCATCCAGCTGGACATAAATCGTATCTTTTTCTGATATTTCAGCATTTGACTGTCCACTTTTTTCAATGGTTATTGGGCTGGTGCCAATAATTACTTGAGGTTTCAGATCATCTGGAATTTTTTTGTATGGTGATAATGTGATAGTTATTTTCTGTGTTGATTTGTCTTTTATTATTTCCAAAGCCCCTGCTGAAATTGCCGTTAACAGCGAAACTGAAAGGAAAACTACAATTACGGAGAATCGCCATTTTGAATCTCGTGCTTCGAGTTCGTCTTTGGGTGGTGCTTTTGAAATCTGCTGCTGAAGCAGTGTCGCACCTTGCCAAAGGCCAAAAATACCAATCCCGGCAAGTCCCGCCTGAGCAAGGCTGGTCAAAATATCTGCTGTCATTGCATGCTCCATATTGTCAATTATTCAATTCTGTTAAGTGTTTAAGACTCTAGTAGGTAATTCTATGTGTTCATTATTTACTGAATATTTTTAAGCTAAATCATTATCCTGCACATCAATCCACAACTCCCCTTCAGCAGCAGCTTCCCACACCATGTCGTATAACAACTGGTAAGCGATTCGGCTTTGGGTGATCGACATATCGCCTGCGGTGGTGACAGCCTGCATCCCGACCAGTAAACAGCCGTCGGTTTCATGCTCCCGGTTGCCGGTATGGATCAGAATGTATTCAAAGCTAGGGACGTTCTGGATATGCAACATGCCGTGATGTTTGGCGCCATATCTGTTGACGTACTTCTGATGTGTGCTTCCTTCGGTGCGCAGTTTTACCGGATATTTGCCGGCCGGAATGCGGGTATCGCCGGGGACTTTAAAGGTGCGGTGTTCGTCTTCCAGACCAAAGCAAACAAAACGGCCATCGACGGACACGCGGCTGATAGTGGATTCGGAATCTGAGGTAAAACGATCTACAACAATATTCATGTCTGTCTCCTGTTTGTGGTTCAAACATGCACAACATCAAACTACTGTGCCATCCTAGCTTTTAGAATCATGAAAGTTGTCAGTCAGATGACTGAATTCCGCTGCAAGTAAATGACCAAGATTCTTATGCAGATTTTCTTTAGTCGAAGTCGCTTTCAGGCGGGCGCCTGGTACTACCCAACTGCATGAAGCCTATGCACAACAACTATTTATGTTGCAGATGATGGCAAAATCAATCACCTGCGCAAGAGCCTCAATCTTTGCCCTTAAACTTCTGTTTCACTTCCGCGAGTTTTGATGCCTTATCAGTAAACAGTTTTTGCAGATCTATACTCAGAAACACACCGGTGTCGTCGCCGTGCCGAGTGACGCCAAGAGAATAGACATGGTCGTAGTGAAACATCAGGCCGTGTCCGACGTCCTTGGTCCCGGCACGGTCTGCATAGGTACTGATGATGGAAATACCCAATGGAGTTTCCATCTGAGAGTCTTCGCCATCAGACCAAGACCACCAGTTGCCGCCAATCCATTCCATTGCTAAGCCGGCTTTAAATTTACTGCCGTCTGCAGCATTGTTAACACTTTCCATAACTACCGATGGATGCAAAAAGATAATTTGATAATCTGGCGCACCGACAAAACCCTGTTTGCTTTCTTTCCGGTCGAACCACTTGGAATTAATGAACAGTTCAATCGGTGTCTGTGAACGGGCTTCTGTTGCGTATCTGCGCCATTGGTTGTCAAAACGTGTCAGATTGCTGTGGAAGTTATTCAGGTTTTGACCGTGTAGCATGATTTTAAAGCGATCAGTCAGTTTCAGATAACGCAGCGTTTGTTGTGAAATGTTGATTGCATCGCTGCAGCTTGGCTTCTCTGTACTGCTGGGTTTGCAGGCTTTATCGAGCAAATCGTCGTGCAGCGACATTTGAGTGCCGACTTGGCCGTCAGCTGGGTCATAGGTCCACTCGCCTTGCGAAATCATATTTGGTGGTGAGTCATCGTTGAGATGTTGCACTGCACGCGCAAGCTCGGATTTAATCAGCGTAAATGGGTTAGGTCTTACCTTTGCCTTTTCTGCAACTATTTCATCAACAGACAATTGCTGCTCCAGCATTATTGCGGCAGCTTTAAACCGGTTCACCCGCTCAGGCAGTTTTAACTCCTGTTCATCGGGATTCTTCGGCAGTTTGGTCATAATTTCTTTTGCCAGCTCATGGCTATCGTTATCTCCGCCATAGCAACCTTCGCGATACTGCAACCCTATCTGAGATAAGATTTTCTTCGGGGGTATGTTTTGCAGGTTGGGTTTAATAGGTTCGCAGGATGCCGCATGCAGGTGTTGCGGGAATAGTCCATATGTCAGTAACAGACAACCCGTCAGAATTAAATGGCGCATATCCGTGCTCCTCAGAAGTCCATAATGGCGTTGTACGCTTCGGCAGCATTCAGGAATGCATCCACGTCAACACCGACACTTTCTGCTAATTTGAGCAGTTCAGCTTTGATTGCGTCCAGTTTGACCGACGCAGCTCGGGATGCGAAGGCCTGTAACGCTGCATCTTCCTCACTATCAGTGATTACGTCTGGCATACCATACAATGCTCGAAACAGCGCGATGTGGACTTTAGGGTTCATTAGGTAGTGTTCTAGCGCATGGACGTTTTTATCTAATACTGCATTAATTTCTATTTGTTGATAACGAGCAGGCTTTTTGGCACTGGTACTGCCGTCTAACCAAGAACCGCCTGGAGCGAATGGCCTGGGTTTTGGAAAAGGGTCGTAAATATGTTTGACGTTGACGTAATACTGCAGGATGCCTGTTATTTTATTTAGTGCCGGGCGAACCAGAGAAAGATATACATCCGGAGTATCTTGTAGCAGGCGACTAACGTTGGCGACGAAAAAGCCACATTGCGGTGCAAAGGCTTCTGCACTAAGAACCTCGATTTCACTTTGTCCACCTGCAAACATGTAGTGCAATGTGTCATGTGCCACGCTGGTTCCCAATGAATGTGGGATCACACTCCATTGAACGTCCGTTCCATTGCCCATACCTGACTTTTTAAGTGCGTCCGATATTTGGCGAGCTACAGATATACGGACCGGCTGCCTGACTAGCGACAAATACCGATACATCACTACATCTAACAAGTGGGTAGTAAAAAAATTGTCCTTGCCTAATATGGCGCTGGCTTTTAGTACTTTATCGATGATTGCTGGCGGTGTACCTCCGCTTTGTTGCAGCAGTTTGACTATTTGACTGGTGTCCTCTTTCCAACGTTTCCGATAGTTTTCAAAGACGTTGTCATAGACAACCTCTACCCGCTGAAATTGAGTATCAAAGCGTGCTCCATGGGGCAAATTTGAAAATGCAGACGCTGACTCTTTAAGGATGTTCCAAGCTGGATCACTCCAGCCTTCTTTGTGGACGCCCATGCCATGGACGAATACGATTAGATGTTTACTCATTGCAGTCTCTCAAATTTTAAAGTTGAGGATGACCAGCAGGGCAGCAAATACGGCAAGAACTTCAGGGGGAAATGTGCTGAACTGGTCCTTGTTCTGACGGCTAAAACGCATACATGCAACCGCACCGGAATTGACTTTAGTGCAGCTGGAATGAATTACAAGGTGTGGCGATTTTAAATCCAATTCCCACAGTTAGTTATAGATTGATTGATTAATAAGATCAAATGCTTACAAACAGCAGGCTCATTTATCTGGTTGAATAGTGTTCTCTTACTTTGCCTCTTTGTTCTTCGCATGCCAGGCCTCAGTAATAATCGGCACTGCGGCTTTATCCATACAGGCTTTGACTTTGGCTTTATCGCTGCCGAATTGTTGTTCGCAGTCTTTGGCGACGTTGAATAATGCGGCGTAGGTTTTGGCGGAGTGGATGTCGCCGACTTCGGTCAGGCAGATGTTAAAAAAGTACTCGCGGGCGGCGACGGGTTTCAGGCCGTCGGTTTTGTATGCGAATTTCAGTAAGTGTTGCGGTACATCTTGTTGCCAGTAGCCGGCGGGGGCTTTGGGAACGCGCTTCTGCAGCTCGGTTTCAACGCCCTGACGCTGGAAGCCGTCAGCGCGTATGGTCAGCATTAATTCGACCAAATCTGCCTGTTGTCCACACTCGGTGCGGGCATCTGCAGCGCTGGCTGCGGTGGCAAATGGTAAGGCCAACAGGACCAACATTCCTTTGTATCTGTTCATTTTAATCATCCTGAATAGTTGTTCTGGCTCCCTGCTGCCGTGTAGGCAACAAGAGTTTGGATAATCTAACAACCGGCACTTCGGTTGTCGATTTGCGGCAAACCAAAGTCGCTGAATATCCCCCTTACCCCAACATCAGTTTCGCCACTGCCAAACCAGATAAATAAGCGCCGTGGGCGGTGCCGGCGTAGTCGGGGTGGGTGGCTTCGCCGGCGAAAAACACTTGCTGGCCAAGTGGTGCGGCGAGGTGTTGGCGCATTGCCGGGGTTGCGCCGACCGGCAGAAATGAATAGGAGCCGTAACTGAAGGGGTCTGAGGCCCAGCGGGTGATTTGATAACTTTGTGGCGCCGGGATTTGGTTGCCGAAGATAGTGCGAAGCGTGGCCATGGCGCTGTCGACGATTTGCGGGTCGGTCAGGGCTTCGATAGCTCTGCCTTGGTCGGCGGCGTTAAAGCCTAGTAATACCGGCTTGCCGGTTGTGCGCAGCAGGCTGACCCATTCGGTCCATTCGCCATGACGCGGGGATATGTATTCCAGCCAGTCGACGTCGTCCGGCCAGAAGGCGCGGTCAAAACGCAGGTAACATTTATTCAGCACACCCATGCCCAGGTTGCGGATGGCGGCGCTTTTAGCCGGCGGTAATGGCGGATTAAATTGCAGTTGGTTGTGCTTCAGCACGCCAAGCGGCACTGTGACCAGCACCTGGTCGGCCTGCCAGCGTTGTTTTGACGTGGTCACTTGTACACCAGCTTCGCCCCAGTTTACGGCCTGCACCACTTCCGAGAGTTTGATTTGCAGGCCCGCCGCCAGATGATTGCTGATCAGCTGATAACCTTTGGCAAACAACACGTCTTCGCCGGCAAAGACTTTGTCGCTATCATGCCAGAATGCCGACAGCTGGTTGGCACTGCCGGCGAATTCCTGCTCCAGCGTGCCGGACAGAATAAAGTTAAGCCAGTCGCTCTCTTGCCGGCTCAGCGTCGCAGTGAAATTTGCCAGCGCCGCGCGCACTGAGCTGTCCTCGTCTTGCTGCTGCGCCTGTTGTAGCAGCTGTTCAACCTGTTGCTTCAGCGCGTCCAGCCGTTTTTCATCGGCAGCGCTGAGTGGCTGGCCATTGCCGTGATAAACCACGCTGCGCTCGTAGCTGGTTTCCAGCCGTGTGGCGTTGATCTCATCTGCCAGCGCGCTTAACGGATTGCCGTCGACGCCGTGGATCCAGCTGGCACCTAAATCGACCGGTAAATCCGGCCACTGTTGACTGGTCCAAAGCCGCCCGCCAATGCGGTCACGCCCTTCCAGAATGGTCACGTCATGGCCATGGCGGTTGAATTCACGGGCGGCGGCAAGGCCAGCCAAACCGGCGCCAATCACCAGAATCCGTTTTTGGGCTTTAGGTTTTAATGGCTGCGCAAGAACAGGCGCACCGGCTAATAACAACAGACTGAATAAACGTAAAAATTCGCGTTTTTGCATGCTGATACCTGCTGTTGATACCCGGTTATTGTTGCGGTCTTCGTTTCGAACATTTCTGCATTAACTGTAGTTGTCCGAAAACGAACTGGCAGCATCGCAGCTCCTACTTATACCGTGCAAGTAGCCTGCGTCGTTACGCTGAGTTATGCTTTGCAGTATTCCTGTTTTAGCCTTATCGCCAATTCATAAGGACTTGTTATGTCGCTGGATCTCAGCCCGTTGCTGAAAGCCGTCACTCGTTTGCAGGAAGGCTAGCAACGTTATCAGGGGCAAATCCACGACATTTTATTGAGGGATGGTTTGATGCACCGGTTGGAAACGACCTATGAAATCAGCCACAAAATGCTGAAACGTTTTCTGGAGCAAAAGGCAGCCAACCCTGAGCTGTTTGATGCGATGTCTTTTGCTGATTTAATTCGCAGCGGTAATGAAAAAGGGCTGTTGCTGGGAGACTGGCCGGCGTGGCGGTTGTACCGTGATATGCGCAGCAAAACCAGTCACACTTATGATGAAGATGTTGCGCTGCAAGTGGTCGCGGGC
>CBFGPY010000096.1:0-7450 GCA_965650755.1 uncultured Chromatiaceae bacterium
GTTAAGTCGTGAATAGTAGTGATAGAACCGTGTCTGATGCCAAGGCTTTCATGAATGACTTTGACCACAGGCGCCAGACAGTTGGTGGTGCAGCTTGCCGCCGTGACAATGCGGTGCATATTGGCATCAAACAAATGCTGATTGACGCCCATCACTACATTCAATACGCCTGGCTCTTTCACCGGCGCACTGACCACCACTCTTTTGACGCCTTGTGCCAGATAAGCCTGAAGTACGGCTGAGCTTTTCATCTTACCGGAGCATTCCAGCACCAGGTCACAATCCGACCAGTCAGTGTCGGTTATCGCTTTGTGCTGACTCACCAGAATTTTCTGGCCACCAATCACCACATGATCGCCATCATGACTGGCTTCATGCTGCCAACGGCCATGCACTGAATCAAAGTTCAGCAGATGGGCGAAAGTCGCGGCATCACCGGCCGGATCGTTAATGCGGACAAACTGAAACTCAGGCCAGTCAAAAGCAGCCCGCAGGGCTAAGCGGCCAATCCGGCCAAAACCGTTAATGCCTACACGAATTGTCATTGAATACCTCGGGGGTGTTACACCGTCAAAAAAATCAGAGTTTGTTGAAATAATCCAGATGCGGCTGCAGTGTTAAGGCATATGGCCGCAGCGCCTGCACCCGCGTTTTCACTTCGGTTTTGTCCAGCCCCAGTTCCAGCAGGATTTGCGCGGCCAGAAGGCCGGTGCGGCCCGAGCCTCCTTTGCAGTGGATGGCAATTTTGTCGCCAAAGCGCAACCACTGATGCACCTGCGGCGCTGCGACCTGCCAATTGATGGCAAACAGCGGCCCCGGCGCCTGATCGTCTTCAATCGGACAATGAAACCAGCCCAGTCCCAGTTCACGGCACAGCGTCGGGATGTCATTGACCTGCAACTGCTGCATTTCGCTGTCCGGTGTCAGGCTAATCACCGCCACGGCGCCGGCGGCTTTGAGTTGTTCCAGTGCGGTTTTGATGTCGACACCTTTAGTGCCGGGACAAGGGGTAAACAGCAAGGCAGCTGTCGCGCTCGTGCCCGGATTAATCACAAGTTCGTCAAATGGATGAGATTTCACTGCTTCAGACATCATGGATTCCTTTATGCGGTAAAAAGTTGAGTATGGCTCAAGGACAGCACACCGACTGTCGCGCCGGTCTGTCACCCATGGCACACAGATTGTGCGTCAGCGGCGCCAGTTGTTGCGGGTTTTGCTGCAACGTCAGCTGCAAGCTTTGGGACGCCCAATCCGGTAAAGCAGGATTCAGCCGGTAAAACACCCATTGGCCCTGACGACGGTCCAGCAATAAACCAGCTTTACGTAACATCGCCAGATGGCGGGAGATTTTGGGTTGGATGTCATTGAGCACACAAACCAGCTCACAAACACAGAGTTCCTGCTGCTGGCAAATCAACAGCAGGCAATTCAGACGAGTCTCATCGGACAATAACTTATAAAATTCAACTGGTTGCAGCATCATGTACAGCCCTGATGGCATCTGCTCACTCAAAACATACGGATTATCATATATATGAAAATCCGTATGTCAATGCGCAAATCCGCGATCAGGTAGTTGCTGAGGCCCGATTTTCCCGCTGCATCAGTAAACTCAGTGCACAAGGCAGCACTGTCAGCGTCAGAATAGTCGCTGCGAACAAACCACCAATAATGGCGTAGGCCATCGGCCCCCAGAACACCTGGGTTGCGATCGGGATCATGCCCAAAATCGCTGCAGCTGCTGTCAGCAAAATCGGCCGGGCGCGGTGGCGCGTTGCGGCCATAATCGCCTCGTCCCGCGCCATGCCTTGTTCGACATTGGTATCGACTTCGCTGATCAGGATCACCGCATTACGGATAATCATGCCGGCCAGCGCAATACAACCCAGCAACGCAACAAACCCCATAGGTGTGCCGGTTGGTAACATCGCGAGCACGATACCAATTAAACCAAAAGGTGCCGTGATAAAAGCCAGCACAGTGCGCGAAATACGCTTGAGCTGGATCATCAGTAACACCAGCATCACCAGCATAGTCACCGGCAGCACGGCAAAAATCGACGCATTGCCTTTTTCCGACTCAGCCGCCGCGCCGCCTACTTCCAGCTGATAACCGGCTGGTAGATTGGCGCTGAACGCCGCAACGTCCGCCGCCAGACTGTTGACCACGCCTTGTGCCGTCAAACCCGGCGCGATATCGGCCTGCACTGTGATAAAGGCCTGCCGTTGCCGGCGCCAGACCATCGGATCGGCGAGGCCATAACTGACTTTGGCGATTTGCCGCAGCGGCACAGCACGGCCATCGGCGGTGCGGATCTGCAAATTCGCCACAGTGGCTAAGTCTTCGCGTTCACTGCTCTGCCCGCGTACCACCACATTCACCAGCCGTTTGCCGTCACGCACTGAGGTCAACGTCTGGCCGGAAAAAATAGTCGCCAGCGCCGATGCCACATCTTCTGAACTAAAGCCGGCCGCGCGGGCTTCGGTCTGATTGACCTCGACCAGCACAGTGCGTTCCGGCTCGCCGGCGGTCATATTTACATCCCTTGTATTGGCGTTCTGACCGATGATGCCGCTCAGCGCCAGCGCCTGAGCGCGCACCACGTCGATATCCGGCCCCATCACACGGTATTTCAGCGGCCAGCCGACCGGTGGCCCCAATTCCAGCGGCGACACCCGCACCACCAGATCGCTGAATTGCTCAAGCACCAGCGTATCAAGGCGTTGACGCACGGCGTCCCGTTCGGCCAGGCCTTTGGTCACCACCACAATTTGCGCCACATGTTCGTGGCTCAGCAGCACGTCCATCGGCAGATAAAAGCGGATAGCGCCGGAGCCGATGTAGCTGGAAAAATAAGCCACATCCGGATCGGCTTTAAGCATCTGCTCAATTTGCGCGGTCCGCCGTGCTGTTTCTGCCTGTGCACTGTTTTGCGGCAGGTTGATGCTGACCAGCAGCTCAGGCCGGTCTGAGGCCGGGAAAAACTCTTCCTGCAGCTGAGCGGAACCAACCAGCGCCAGCGCAAAAACACCCAATGCCAGCGCGATACTTTTGCCACGATGGCGCAGCGCCTGGGTCAGTAGCCGGTCATAGGCCAGGGCAAAACGACCTGGTGCCGGATGGGCAGCGCCCGGCGTGGCTTTGAGTAACCAAACGCCTAACAACGGCGAAAACAGCACCGCGACAATCCAGGAACTCATCAGTGCAATCAGCACCACCATAAACAACGAAAAACAATATTCGCCGGCACTGGACGAGGCAAAACCGACCGGAATAAAACCGGCAATCATCACCAGGGTGCCAGTCAGCATCGGAAAGGCTGTGGTTTCATAGGCATAGGTCGCAGCACGGCGTAAATCCCAGCCGGCTTCCAGCCGCGACACCATGGCCTCGACGGTGATCATCGCATCGTCCACCAACAGCCCCAGCGCGATGATCAAAGCGCCGAGTGAAATACGCTGCAGGCCGATATCCGCCAGCTCCATGCCGACAAAAGTCATCGCCAGCACCACCGGCACCGACACGGCGACGACCAGACCGGCACGGGTGCCAAGCGAGACAAAAGACACCGCCAGTACGATGACGATGGCTTCAATCAATACTTTGAGGAAACCACCGACCGCATCTTTCACCACAGACGACTGATCAGCCACTACATGCAACTCAATACCATGCGGTAAATCTGCCGCAAGCGTTGCCATTTTGGCGCGGATGGCCTGGCCAAATTCCAGCATATTGCCGGTTGGCGCCATTGAAATAGCAAGGCCCAGCGCTTTGTCGCCATTGACCTTAAACAGCGGCACCGGTGGCTCGGCCAGCTGGCGCGACACTGTGGCAATGTCCGACAAGGCAACAAAACGGTCGCCCAGGCGCAGCGTGATATCGCGGATACTTTGTTCAGAGGTAAAAGCGCCACTGACACGCAAACTGATGCGCTCTTTGTCAGTGCGAACAACACCTGTTGGTGTTACGGCATTTTGTGCCTGAATACTTTGCATCACCTGCGCCGGGTCCAGGCCAAGTCCGGCCATGCGGCGGGGTGAAAATTCGACGACGATCTGCTCTTCTTCCACGCCTAAGATGTCAATTTTGCCGACGTTTGGGACTTGTAACAGTTCGGTGCGCATCGTTTCGACGTATTCACGCAATTCACGCGGGCTAAAGCCGTCGGCAACAAAACCAAAGATAGTGCCGAAGGTATCGTCGAACTCGTCATTGACGCCTGGTGTAGAAACCCCTGCGGGTAAACTCGGTGCCAGATCCTGCATTTTTTTCCGCACTTTGTACCAGATATCCGGCACCATTTCCGGCGGCGTGTCATCCCTAAGCGCCAGAAACACCACAGCTTCGCCGCTTTTGGTGTAGCTTTCGACAAAATCCAGATACGGGATTTCCTGCAGCTTTTTTTCCATCGGCTCTGTTAACAGATTCATCGTATCCAGCACTGTCGCGCCGGGCCAACCCGCTGAGACTACTGCGGTTTTGATGGTAAAAGCCGGGTCTTCATTGCGTGGCAGCCGGTCATAACTCAGTACGCCACAGGCCATCACCACCAGCAGTAAAAACGCCACTAACTGTTGATTGGCCAGCGCCCAGGCGGACAAGTTAAACCCCTGCGCCTTTGTCTGTGGTGTTGTCAGCGGCGTACTCATGCTTTTGGCTCCGTCAGCAGACGTACCGTCAGACCTGGCCGCAATTTACCAACCCCGGCCACCACCACGCGTTCCCCATCGGTTAAACCGCTGCTGATAAAAACTTCAGTGTCGGAATACCGGCTGACACTGACTTTTTTCAGCTGCAGCGCAGAGCTTTTCGGGTCCACCACATAGACCGCCGGCTCAGTGCCATCGCGGGTCATGGCGCTGGCCGGCACCACCAGCTGGTCGGAAGCTGGTTTGTCGATGCTGCCCTGTACAGTGGCACCAAAACCAAAAGCCGCGGCCGGTTGCTCCAGCGTGACGCGCACGCGAATAGTGCGGGTCACCGGATCAGCCACCGGGCTCACGTCCCGGATACGGCCGGTCGCCTGGATGGATGGGTCAGATAACAAACTGACTAAAACAGTGGGATGACCAACTTTGCTGTTGACCAGGCTTTCGGACACATCAAACACTGCATCGCGCCCGGCCAGCGCGGCCAGCCGCACCACTTCCTGCCCGGCGCTGACTACCTGGCCCGGATTGGCTGTCACTGCCGACACCACACCGTCGCTGGTCGCCGTCAGCGCGGTAAAATTCAACCGGTCCTCGGCACTGGTGACATTGGCTTCAGCACTTTTACGCGCCGATAAACTGGCTTCATGGTCAGACTCGGCCTGCTCTAACTGCGCTGCCGAAACAGCACCACCAGGGGCAAGTTGTTTGAGCCGTTTGAAATTCGATAACGCCAGTTTCTCAGCGGTCACTGCGCTGTCGAGCTGGGCCTTGGCGGCTTTTAACTGGTTTTCGCTGTCGCTGGGATCCAAAGTTGCTATCACATCGCCGGCTTTGACCACAGCCCCGACGTCAACCAGCCGTTTGACGATACGGCCATCAATCCGAAAGCCCAGACTGGTTTCTTCCGAAGGCCTGATTTCGCCGGTTTGCACCAGTTTTTCTGCGCCAGTGCCGGTGCTGACGACGATAGTTTTGACCGGTCGGACTGTCTCAACAGGCGCAACAGGTGCTTCAGAACAGGCACTGAGCAAGGAGATTGCGAACAATCCGCAGCTTGTCGCCAACAGGCGGGGGAAACGGGGGAAAACAGTCATAAGAGCTCCTGTAAACAGACGGTCACCCAGCGGTGATGCCAAATCCTTGTAAATGAACGGGTCTGCAACACCAGTCCCTGTGCGCGATGACAAACGCAAGACCGGTTGCCGGGCTTAATCAGTGTAGTTGCGACAAAATTGTAACCAGAGCTGGCCAAGCATTTTTTTTGCTGCATCAATGGTCTGACGTCCCTCTGCCGGCTCTTGCTCCAACGCCAGTCGCGATGCTGACACAGCAAAATGCAGCAACAAATTCAGCGTCCGCTGCAGTTCAGCGCTCGCGGCAGCCGGGAAAAATGGTGCTGCGACAGTACGGAAAAACTGCAGATGCTGCGCATTATCCTGCTGCTCTAAGTTCTGCATATCTTTGTCCGTTGCAGTACCTGCCCAGATATCCCGCACCACAGGATCGTCACGAAACAGCTGATAATGTTGCTCAAATACCTGCAAAAACAGTTCCGACAGCTGTTCGCGGTTGGTGACGGGTTCAGCAAAAACCTGCATCAGCCGCTGCTGGAACTGCTCCACATAATACTGGCCCAGTGCTAAGACTATCGCGGCTTTGTTACGGTAGTACTGATACATAGACCCAGGCGTCACCCCCGCCACTTCAGCAATTTCGCTGATAGTCAGGTTGGCACAGCCTTTTTGCAAAATGATGGCGCGGGCCGCAGCGAGAATTTGGTCCGCGCGCTGTTTACTGCGCTGCTGCTGCGGCGCCCGTACCGGATTGTCACTATTTTGGTCCATAACTATGCCCATAATCTGAATGTTTTTCAGATTTTACCGCAGCCGAAAAATTAAACACAAGTTAAATCTGAAAATGTTTCAGATTTCATCGCGTCGTGCATTGGAGCTAATGGTTGTAGCTTGGCCAGTTTGTGGCTTTGCTACTGCAGGACACTGTTTTTCCTTGATATAGTGGCGAAATCAAATGACAGTCCGAACTTCAGCTCAAGTGATACAAGGAAAGATCAGATGAAAGCGACCATGATGGCCATCATCAGCGTGCTGATTGGCGGGCTGCTGATGTTGTTGGGTTTACAGGAGCTCAGTGATGTCAGGCAAAGGCTGCAAGCCATTAATAAAGCCGAGTATTCCGGCGTGTTAGCTGAATTTAACTGTAGTAACGAACGCAGACAATCGGCAGTAAAACTGCGTTTGGCACAGCATCCATCAGCCACATGGTTCTCTACGGACAGAGAACTGCTGGGCTTGATTGAGCCCTGTAAAGTCCTTGAGCACGCAATCGATAACCAAGCGAACATAACTATTTTAGCTGCCGACAGCCATATCCTCCGGCTCAGTATTGCTGATCAGCTGATCTACCGGCCACAAGACTGGCGTAAACATTATCTGCAAAACGCCATAGCCGCTTTGCTTATCGGTGCAGTAATGTTGATGTCTGGGTGCTATATGTTTTACCGGCAGCGCCGGCAGGCTTCAACAAATCCGAAAGAAACATGATGGTGAATGAGTCAGTTTGCTCTGATAATCAGTGTGGCAGAACGCAACCTAGTACGCGACCTAACGATTGCCCTAAACGATCTTCGGACACTCAATATCATGACTCTGGAGCCTTATATGCTAAACATGAATTTTGCTGAACGGGTGGTGATCGATACCGCGACGCAGCCATGGCAACCCAGCCCGATGACGGGCGTGCAGCGTAAGCCTGTGTCGCGCGGCGGCGAAGAGTGC
>CBFGPY010000097.1:0-7427 GCA_965650755.1 uncultured Chromatiaceae bacterium
ATACATCGGGTAGGGATCGGCAAGCCGCACATGGCCATGGACGCCCGGTAACACCTGGCCATATAAATTCACTTCGACCTGGCTCGCCGCAGTGGCGGTACCGGCAGTGGCGGCCCCCAACAACACAGCTGCGAAAAGAAAACACTTGTTCATCATGCCTCCGGCGCTACTTCAGCACATGCTGATGAAGCTAATATGGCGAAGTCATCTGAACCTTTTCTGAATCCGTGCCGGCAATTGTGGTTGTTGCAGCGGCCAGCTTTTGGGGTCGAGCTGGAAAAATTGTTGCAACAACTGATACAGCTTCGGCTGACACTCAGCGAGATAGGCCGGCATTTCAAAGAACAATTCACTGAGCACGGCAAAAAACTCGGCCGGATTAGTTGCGGCATAAGGGTCAATCCAGGGCTGGATACCTTGTTGCAAATCCAGTTGCAGCCGGTCAAAGGCAGCTTGCATCAACAGCGGCCACTGTTGCTGTAGGTGCGGCGTAGGCAGCGGCGGGAAACCGTTGACACTGCCGGTTTGCTGGTCAAGCTGATGGGCAAACTCGTGGATCACCAGATTGCGGCCATCGTCGGCCACGGCTGCACCTGCCAGTGTGTGGCGCCAGGACAGGATGACCTGACCCTGTTGCCAGGATTCACCTTCCCGCCATTCGGTTTTTTCATGCACCACGCCTGCGCTGTCCGGCTGATTCAGATCCACGGCAAAGGCATCGGGATACACCAGGATCTGGCGTAATCCCGGGTAATCGTTGACCGGTAGCCGGGCAGTGAGCAGGCTGGCCTGCGCGGCAATCAGTACCCGCATCTGGTCGGTCACCGTCAGCCCGTCGCAGCCAACAAATTCAACTTCAGCGATAAATCGCTGCACCTGCTGCCGGATCTGCAGCTGGATATCCGGGGGCAGCGCCCGGTACATCGGCCAATGTTGCTGCAGGATTTTACGCCAGGCGGTAGGAAAAGCCTGTTGTGCCAGCTGCAGGCGGCGCTGGCGGCGACGGTACAACGGATAAAACACAGCGCCGAGCGCCAGTACCAGCAACAACAGTAAGACCAGGTCGCGGTTATAGTGTTGTAAAAAGTCTAAGAAGAATTGGGCGGACATCTCGCTCTACTGCGCCAGGATTTATTCTGCTGAGATGGGCGTGATTGTGGCAGAATTCAAGTTCTGGCCAACGCAACAACAATGGCCAACACAGGATCCTGGAGTGGTACTAATGAAAATATTCGAATTAAATCAAGAGTTTTCGGTTGCTCAAACCTTATTGGCCCAAATGCGCGACCCGGACATTCAGCAGGACCGCTGGCGGTTTCGGCATAACCTGCAGCGCCTTGGCATGTTGCTTGGTTATGAATTATCAAAAACATTGCAATATCAGACATTTCCATTACACACGTCGTTAGGAGTCGCGCGTGGCGCCGATCTGGATCAGCAACCTTTACTGATTTGTGTAATGCGGGCCGGTTTACCGTTTTATCAAGGCTTTGCCGATATGTTTGACCAGGCTGACAGCGGTTTTATCGGTGCTTATCGTCAGGCTGAACAGGCCGGCCTTGAACAGGATATTTTCCTAGGTTATAGCGCCAATCCGTCGATTGACGGCCGTGATGTGGTGTTAATTGACCCGATGCTCGCCACTGGTTCGTCGCTGCTCAAAGTCTGGCGTTTGCTGGCGCAAAGCGGCACTCCGCGTAGTCTGCACATTGCAGCAGCAATTGCAGCGCCGGAAGGGCTGGCTTTGTTGCAGCGTGAACTTGCTACTTCGGCGCATTTCTGGCTTGGCGCGGTCGACGAACGCCTCAATGAACAGGCCTACATAGTGCCGGGCCTTGGCGACGCCGGCGACTTATGTTTCGGCGAAAAGAGCTGACAACCTACCAGGTTCACTGTCGATGATGCCGGTGCAGGCGATACAGCAAAATGCTGACTGCCAGCACCACCAGCGGCAGACTGAGGTTCTGGGCGTCCTTCAGCGGTAGTTGCGGCCACCAGTGCTGGATGGATGCCAGTAGCTTGTCGCAAAGTGCCACGGCATAGTAGCTGATTGCCACCACTGAGACCCTTTCCACCGCGCGTTGCAGACTGAGTTGCAGCCGCACGCGCTGGTCCATCGACGCGAGCAGGCCGGTGTTTTGCCGTTCCAGCTGCAGATTGATGCGGGTACGCAGCAGCTCTGTCGAGCGACCCAGCCGGTTTGACAAATTGCGCTGGCGGTTTTGCACCGACTGCGCGGTGCGAAATGCCGGCGTCAGTCGTCGTTCAGAGAAATCCTGCAAGGTCATCATGCCGTCCACCTGTTGCTCGCGCAGCGCTTTTAACCGGTCCAGTGTCAGTTGGTAATAGGCGGCGCTGGCGTCCAGCCGGGCGTTATTATTGGCGATCAGATGCTCGGTCTGAGCGGATAATTGACTGATCTCGCGCAGTAACTGCTCGTCCGAGCCTTGCTGCTGCTCGATACGCTGCGTGATATCAGATAGTTGTTGCTCCATCAGATGTAACTGACTGAGCGCCTGACGGCTGGTCGGCCAGCCCAGCAAGCTCAGTTTGCGGTAATTACCAAGGTCGAATAGTTGCTGTACCAGCCGGGCTAATGCTGACGGCGATAATCCGTGGTCAAGCAGCAACATGCGGCCGGCACCTTCAGGATGTTTACGAAAATCAGTCCAGACTCTGGCTTTGCCGTCGGCAAGCAGGCTGGACATACAATGCTCGGCAGCAAACAGCGCACCGGCGTTTGCTTGCTCGGACGCTGGCAATACCTGTAGCTGAACGACACGAAATAACTGACCGGGCAGTGGATTAAACCAGTCCAGGCTCGGCAAAAAACTTAATGGGTCTTCAAAACCACTGGCCTGACCGGCTTTGATAAAACTGTATGTTGAAAACTCTGAGTGCCGCTCCCAGCGCAGCATCACATCGCCTAAATCCAGATTCAGATCCACATCGCCTTCCAGCAAAGCTACACCGTATTGGTGGGCGAGCTGCTGCAGCTGTTGAAATTCCTGTGGCCTTGAGGCGTGTCCAACCGTCAGCATCCAGTGACAGAGCCGGCAAGGTGCCTGCAGTGCAGGAAAAAATCGTTGCTGCAGTTCCTTTTCCAACAAATCGCGTTGTGGGTGATTTTTCAGGTTCAGCATAAGACCTCCAGCTCAATATCTGCAGTCTGCCAGCTTTGTATGTCAGAGCGGCGACAGCGCGTACAAACAGGAACCAGCAAACAGTGTTCCAATTCGGCTTGTCTTTAAGTGTCAGATTTTTAACAAAAAAATATTATCCGTTCGGCGCGGAGTGGGAAAAGGGTGCCAGTCTGGTGCAGCGGCAGGCAAAAAAGGTGCAGTGGCGAAAATGGCCATGTTACAGTGGTGCTTTCTTTATTCATGCAATGGTTAGTTGGCAATGGTGCCGGTAGAAGCGATCCTGATCCTGCTCAGTCCGATTTTTTTTCTGTTTATTGCCTTTGAGTGGTATCAAAGTGCCCGCCGCCAGAGTGGCATCTATCAATGGCGCGATTCATTGGCGAATTTTGTCACAGCAGCCATGCATCAGGCCGGCGATGCTTTGTCTTTGTTGTTACTGCTGCCACTGTTTTACTATCTGGCACAGTTTGCTTTGTTTGACCTGTCGTTTAATCTGCCGAACTTGTTGCTGTTATTTGTGCTGCAGGATTTTCTGTATTACTGGTTTCACCGCGCATCGCACCGGGTGCGCTGGCTCTGGGCGTCGCATGTGGCGCATCACAGCTCCAGACTGATGAACTTCAGTACCGCTTTTCGCCAGAGCCTGACTTACCCGGTGTCCGGTATGTGGCTGTTTTGGTTGCCACTGATACTGCTGGGGTTTGACCCCAAGCTGGTGTTGGCAGTGGTGGCCATTAATCTGGGCTTTCAGTTTTTTGTCCATACCCGCGCCGGCAGGCACTGGGGAGCATTGGGATATGTATTCAACACGCCATCCTGGCACCGGGTTCACCATGCCTGTAATGACATTTATATTGATAAAAATTTTGCCGGCGTGTTGGTCATTTGGGACCGGCTGTTTGGCACCTTTGAAGCTGAACATCAGGATATTCCCTGCCGTTTTGGTATTACCGATGATTTTGAGTCGGACAATCCGCTGACTATTACTTTCCATGAATGGCAGCGGATGCTGACCGATGCTGCCGCGACACCGGGCCTGGTTGCTAAAGGTAAGGTATTATTGGGGCCGCCACGACCTGAAAAATTAAATACAGCAGAGGAGCTGACATCTTGATTAACCTGAGCCTGATGGGCTTGTTTATCCCGACTTTTTTGTTTGTCTCAATCACGCCAGGGCTCTGTATGACGCTGGCGCTGACAGTCGGCATCAGTCAGGGCGTGCGCCGTGCTTTGTGGATGATGTGGGGCGAGTTACTCGGCGTTGGCCTGGTTGCGCTGGCTGCTGTGCTCGGTGTGTCGGCATTATTGCTCAGTATGCCCGGCCTTTTGACTGCGTTTAAGTGGCTGGGGGGCGCTTATCTGGGGTATCTGGCACTACAAATGTGGCAAAGCAAAGGCAAGTTGGCGATCCCGGAGCCGGGGCAGGCGCAGCAAAGTTCCCGCCGTGAACTTTTCACCCAGGGCTTTGTGACTGCGGTATCGAATCCCAAAGGCTGGGCCTTTCACATGGCGCTGTTACCGCCTTTTATCGACGCCAGCTTACCGTTTTGGCCTCAATTGCTGGTGCTGCTGACGATTATTCTGCTGCTGGAATTTGCCTCATTGTTGTTATATGCCAGCGGCGGCAAAGCGCTGCGCCTGCTGTTTATGCAGGAAGGCAACGCCAGACTGATGAACCGCATCGCTGCCGCCTTGATGGCCGGTGTTGGCATCTGGCTGGTGTTGTCTTAGCCAGCAAAGCACTCAGTCAAAACGCCAAATCAGACTGAACTGGCTCTGATAAAAGTTGCGTTGTAATGGCCAGCCCGCCCATTGGTCTCGACTGGCCTGATGGCTGTTCAGCCTGCTGAATTCAGTCAGCAGTGACCAGTGTTCGCTTAATGGATATTGCCAGGCGAAGGTCCAGTTATGACCGCGGCCGCTGTTGTCATCGCCGGCTGTCGCATCGCGGTCCCATTGCTGCCAATAGTCATATCGCAGTGTCGCCTGCCAGGTATCATGTTGATAATTCAGCAGAACAAAAGCGGCCCGGTAATCAATGAGCACAGTGTCATAGCCCATTTCGGTGTGGCCATCCAGATATTGACTGACCAGACGCCAGCGCTCGCTGAGTTGTTGCTGAAAGGCCAGTTGGTCAAATCTGTTCAGCCAGGCGTATTGCCCTTTTGCCAGCACTGTCGGATCGGCCCTGTTGTCATAATGATAAAAACGTAGTTCGCTGTCTTGCCGGTAAAGATAATGCAGGCCGCCATACCAACCGGTATGGCCGTCCAGTTCGGCGAACGGCTCAACCCAGTCCGGCTGAAACTCTAATGGATACCGGCGCAGGCTGGGGTAGTGCGCGAAGTCAACGCGCCCGCCAATCCGGGTTTGCAGGTTGTGCACGGCAAAACCGCGCCAGGCGATTAAACTGCCCAAGGGGTCGTTGTTGCGAAAAGCGCCTAAAACAGCTTGCCAGCTGTGGTCACTGTTAAAGGTCCGGCCGGGCCGGCTGAAATTCAGCTCCAGTGTTTTTGCCCTGAGTTCTTCGGCAAACCAGCTATTGATGGCGGAAAAGCTGCTGCTGTACGGCGAGCTCCAGACCAGATCCGTATTTTCCAGTGACAATGCCGGATAAAACCAGCCGGCTCTGACTTTGAGCCGATAGCCATCCAGCGGCAGCGGCTGATACTGCAGCCAGGCTTCAGTCAGACCGCTGGCGGCATCAAGCGCCTGCTGATGACTCAAATGCAGGCGTGCAGACCAGGGGCTGTCGGTGTTGATTTGCATAGCAGCCAGTATTGGTCCCGTGGTCAGGTGATCATCGCTGATCGCCAGCTGACCTGTGCCATGTTGCCACCAGGGGCCCAGACTGTCGGATTGCTCACTGTGTTGCACCCAACCCAGTTCGGCTTTTGCCTGCAGCTCCAGCCATGAGGTGAGTTCAGCACTTTGCAGACTGGCGCTTAACAACAGAAAAACAGCTGCAGATTGGCGAATAATGGGCATGTATAAAATCCAAGAACAATAAATGGCTAAAAACAAAGGTTTTTTAAAGCATGACACATGCAAATTTAGCAGTTTTATTTCCACTGCGGTGGCATTTATTCAGCCAGACTGCCTGCTATACTGCCAGCCGGAACCATTTGGCAGGCACTGGTTTGGGCGTGTGGCAGGCCAGGGGCTGCGCCCCTGCGTAACAGAATATCAATCCAGGCTATATGGAGCTTTTTAATGTCATTCATTCGTATTATTTGGTTATGTGTTGGCATATTGCCAGCTACTCTGCTGGCCGCAGAAGTGCAAATCAGGGTGCTGGACCAGCAAGGTGTACCGCTGGCTGATGCCGTTGCTGAGCTGCAACCGACACAAGCACCGCAAGCGCCTCAAGCTTCGCAGGCCGCAACCCTGCCTGAAGTTGCCCAAAAAGACCTGACTTTTGTGCCTTTTGTTTCAGCCGTGCCAAAAGGTAGCAAGGTGGAATTCCCAAATCAGGACAAAACCCGTCATCACGTGTATTCATTTTCGCCGGCAAAAGTGTTTGAACTGAAACTCTATGCCGGCAAACCGGAAGCGCCGATTCTGTTTGAAAAAGCCGGAATCGTGGCGTTAGGTTGCAATATCCACGACTACATGCAGGCGTTTATTTATGTCGGCGACAGTCCTTATCTGGCAGTTAGCAACAACGAAGGGGTGTCGCAGCTGACAGCGGTGCCGGATGGTCAGTATCAGTTGAAAGTCTGGCATCCCTGGCAGGATGCCGACTTACCCACAGTCCCGGTGAATGTGCCTGCTGGGACAGTGATTGAAATCAAATTGCCGGTAACCCGGCAGGAAAAACCGCAAAAACCCAAGAAGGGTTTTGGCAATTCGTATAACTGAGCTTTTCAGCGTTTTATTAATAAAGGAATCGATATGGCTACTGTGACTCTTAAAGGCAATCCGTTTCAAACTGTTGGCAATTTACCGGCTGTTGGCGCCAAGGCGCCGAATTTTGTTGTAACAGGGGCAGGTCTTGCTGATGTATCACTGGCAGATTTTGCCGGCAGCCGGTTAGTGCTGAATATTTTCCCAAGTGTGGATACCCCGACTTGTGCAACCTCTGTGCGTAAGTTCAATCAGGCACTGAGTAGTCTGAACAATACCAAAGTGCTGTGTGTTTCTGCGGATCTGCCTTTTGCCCAGGCCCGTTTTTGCGGCGCTGAAGGTCTGGAAGCGGTCCTCAACGGTTCTAGTTTCCGCAGCAGTTTTGGTCAGGATTACGGTGTGACTTTTGCCGACGGTCCACTGCGTGGTTTATTGTCC